>JAABTR010000207.1 GCA_011389755.1 Deltaproteobacteria bacterium
GCGAATCAGGCCCCGACTCCCAGTTACAAGGCGCAAAACGAGGACCAGCCGGCGTGGGACGCCACCTTGCGCCAGAAGGAGTCGCTTTCTGAACACCTGGTCTGGCAGCTCCAGATGACGAACGCCACCGAGGAGGAGGAGCGCTTCGTCGACTTGGTCGTGGGCAACCTCGACCACAACGGCTACCTCAAAGAGCCCCCCATCGAGGAGCTGGCCGCAGAGGCCGGGCTCGAGCTCGAGGACGCCGAAGAGGTCCTCAAGATGGTCCAGGGGTTCGACCCCGTCGGGGTGGCGGCCCGAGATCTGCGCGAGTGCCTGATGGCCCAAGTCGAGGCCTACGAGCTCGACGCTGATGTCAGAGACATCGTGGACCGGCACCTGCACAACCTCGAAAAACGCAACTACCAAGCCATCGCCAAAGACCTGGATCTCCCGCTGGAGGACATCTTCGAGGTCGCCAAGATCGTGTCCTCGCTCGAACCCAGGCCGGCGCGTAACTTCGTCACCGAGGACCCCCGTTACATCCAGCCCGACGTGTACGTCCATCGCATCGGTGACCGCTATTTCGTGGTCCCCAACGACGACGGCATGCCGCGCCTCAAGATATCGGGTTTTTTTCGCAGCGCTATGGACGCCAACCCCGAAGCCAAGGAGTACGTCCAAAACAAGCTGCGATCCGCCCAGTGGCTCATCCGCTCCATCGATCAGCGGCGGCGCACCATCGTCAAGGTGACCGAGTGCATCGTCGACAAGCAGCAGGAGTTCTTCGAAAAAGGTGTCGACTATCTCAAACCGCTGATCTTGAGGGATGTCGCTGAGGCGGTCGGAATGCACGAGTCCACCATCAGCCGCGTGACCACCAGCAAGTACGTCCACACGCCTCAGGGCATCTTTGAGCTGAAGTACTTCTTCAACTCCTCGATCCGCCGCACCAGCGAGGAGAGCATCGCCTCTGAGAGCGTCAAGAACAAGATCCGAGAGATCATCGCGGGGGAAGATAGACGCCACCCGCTCAGCGATCAGAAAATCGTCGAGTACTTGCGCAAAGGCGGCATCGTCATCGCGCGAAGAACGGTCGCCAAATATAGAGAAATGTTAGGCATTCTTTCCTCTTCGAAACGCAAGAAGTATTTCTAGAAGGAGACGCGTTGTCGCGAAATGACGGTCCCCACGGCTCCGACCACACCTCAATAGCAGAACCGGAGAATCGTACCGTCCGGCTGCGCCTAACCCCTGTCATCAAGGAGGGTGATCAATGAACATTTCTATGACGTTCCGCCACATGGACGCTTCCGATGCGATGAAGGAGATGATCGAGCAGAAGGTATCCCGCGTGAAGAAATATCTTCAAGGCGCCATCGATGCAAACGTCGTTATGTCCGTCGAAAAACACATCCACGCCTGCGACGTGACCATCGTGGCCGGTGGCCTCACTTTCAAGGGACGCGAAGAGACCGATGACATGTACACCGCCGTCGACAAAGTCATGGAAAAAATCGAGCGGCAAATCGACAAGAGCAAGGGCCGCGCACGCGCCGCCAGGACCGCCGGGACCTGACCCCAAACTTGGCGCTTGTTCTGCGAGTCTGACGTGCTAGGATGCCCGTCGATGAACAACGGACACGCAGCGGGGCATCACCTCGATGTCCCGCTGCTATATTTTTGAAACGATGACGACCACTGATACGAAACCTCGAAACTCGAAACATGAAGCTCGAAACGATTATCACACCTGACACGATCTGCACCGATCTGGCTTCCACGGGGAAGCTGGACGTCCTCGGTGAGCTCGGCGAGCTTCTTGCTCGCGGCAGCTCCAAGCTGAGCGCAGACTCGGTGACCCGCATCCTGGTCGAAAGAGAACGTCTGGCGACCACGGGCGTAGGTGAGGGCGTCGCCATCCCCCACGGCAAATCGGAGGCTCTGACTCAAATCATCGCGTCTGTCGGAATTTCGCGCACCGGTGTCCCGTTCGACGCCATCGACGGAGCGGCGGTCCATATCTTCGTCGCGCTTTTGGCGCCTCAAAGCTCGAGCGGTGATCACCTCCGCGCCTTGGCGCGGGTGTCCCGATTGCTCAAGGATCCCGCGGTTCGCGAACGTCTCATGGGAGCCCGCGCACCGCAGGAGGCTTTTGAAATCATCGTCGAAGAAGACGAAAAACACTCACACTGACGCCCCATGGAAATCAAGACACTGCTTGCGGCTCTGCGCGTCGAGCTGGGCTTGGAAATCATCGCCGGCCACGAAGGCCTGGACCGCCGGGTCACTGGAACGACGATCCAAAAACCCGGCCTGACCCTGGTGGGCTTCACCGACATGTTCAAGCCGGGGAGGGTCCAGGTGCTCGGACAGACCGAGGTGGACTACCTGTGGTCGCTGGCTCCCAAGGAGCGCTACGAAGCGGTGTTGCACCTCGTCCGATGCCTGCCGCCGGCAATCGTCATCACCCGCGGCTCCGACATCCCCGAGCAGCTGGTCAAGGCGTCCGACGAAAACCGCGTGCCGCTGTTACTCACGGGTCTTCGCAGCTCTGTCTTCGTCGAAACCCTCCACAGGTTCCTGGCCAACCGGCTGGCCCGGGTCCGCTCGATCCACGGCGTCCTGCTGGACGTCTTCGGAGTCGGAGTGCTGCTCATCGGCCGCAGCGGCATCGGCAAGAGCGAATGCGCCCTGGAGCTGGTCATGCGGGGGCATCGGCTCGTGGCCGACGACGTGGTCGACGTGAGCAAGAAGCCGCCGTCCACCATCATCGGCAGCGGCAACGACCTCATCCGACATCACATGGAGATCCGCGGTCTGGGGATCATCAACATCAAGGACCTGTTTGGGGTCTCCGCCATTCGAGAGCTCAAGCGGATCGATCTCGTCGTCGGTCTCGAAGAGTGGGACGCGAGCAAGTCCTACGAGCGGCTGGGGGTGGAAAACAAGCAGCACGATATCCTGGGAGTCTTGCTGCCCAAAGCTGTGATTCCGGTCAGGCCCGGTCGTTCGCTGACGATGATCGTCGAGGTCGCGGCGCGCAACCACCTGCTCAAACTGATGGGGCACAATTCCGCCGAAGATTTTCAAAACCGCATCCAGCAGTCTTTGGATCTCGCCAAGAAGTTTCCCGCGGCGCCTCTGCCGCACTCTTTGGCCTGCGATATCTCCGAAGACGAAATAGAGTAGCTTTGGCCGGTCGAGCATGCATGCGCAGAAGGCGGCCATGAAGAATCCCAGCGATATCGAGCAGGTTTTTTGTCTATGTCGTGGATTTGTTTATAGATGACTTATATAAAACAGCGAGGCCTCCTTTTCGAGGAGCGCCTCGACAATGAGCGCGCAAAGCACCTGCGACCATGTCTCGGGGGGCCGACTCTGGCGGCGGGCTCGGACGACTTTGTACGAAGCAGAAAGGTTAAGCGATGATCGGAGTGGTGATTTGTTGCCACGGCAGAATGGGCGAAGGGATGCGGCACGCCGCGGAGATGATCGTCGGTCCCCAGGAACAGCTCGCCGTTGTGAGCGTCAACCCCGGTGACGGCGGCAACGAGATCCTCGAAGCCCTCAAGGGGTCCGTGAAATCGGTCGACGAAGGGCACGGCGTCTTGCTCCTCACCGACCTGTTCGGAGGCACGCCCACAAACATCGGCTGCGCCCTGCTCGGCGAAGCGAACATCGAGGTCGTAACCGGCTTCAACCTGCCGCTCCTCATCAAGGCGCTGACCGCGAGGACCGACGCGGTGGAGCTTTCGGACTTGGCCAGGGCTGCGAGCGAATACGGGCAAAGGCACATCTCCGTCGCCGGAGATCTGTTGCACGGTGGTGGAGACAAGGGTTGAAGAATCAGGGTCGAAAGTCCAAACACGTGCACGTCCGCATCGACAATCGGTTGTTACACGGCCAGGTGGTGCAGTTTTGGATCCCCCACCTCGAAGTGACGCGGCTGATCGTCGCTGACGACACCGTGGCCAACAACGAGGCCATGCCGGCAATCTATCGCATGGCCGTGCCGGAAAATGTGCAGCTCGTGGTGACTCCGATAAGCGGCCTGCATGCGGCGATCAAGGAGAGCGCGTCTCCGTCGACCACGCTGGTGCTCATCAGCGATGTCTTCGACGTGACGCGGGCGCTCATGGGCGGCTCCCGATTCGACCGGCTCACCCTGGGCAACGTGCACGCCGCCATCGATCGCGCACGCATCACCGACTCGGTGTATCTGTCCCACGAGGAGATTGAAGCGCTTCATCGGCTCAGGCGCCAGATGGGGCTCGAGGTGGAGATTCAGACGTTTCCCGGCGAGGTCCTCCGACTCGTCGCGGATGACAAAGGAGCCGCTCGTTGGTCGAGGGCCTAATCCAGATCCTCGCCGTCACCCTGGGCGGCGGGCTGCTCATGCTCGAGAGGCGCTGTCTGGGGCAGATGGCCTTTGTGCAGCCGCTTGTAGTCTGCTCCTTTGCAGGCGCTCTGACCGGACGCGTCGAGCTGGGCGTCTGGCTGGGAGTCAGCCTCCAGCTCTTCTCGGTCCAACCCATGCGCAACGTCGACTGGGCCGTCGCCGGCATCGCCGCGGCCGCGACAGTCATCGTGGCTCCCCATCTCGGGCTGAGCGTGGGAGTCGGTTCTGTGGGAGCCTGCCTCGTGATCGCCTTGTGTGTTCTTTTGGGCATCGGCTCGTGGCGCCTTGAGAAAGTCTATTTTCGCCAAGACAGAGAGTGTCTCACGACAAACCCACCGTGGACCATGGCAGATCCGGAAAAGGAGATTGCCCGCATCGTTCATTCCCGCGTCCTGAGGTGGTTCGTCATCGGCGCGGCCGAAACCTTTGCCGGAACCGCGGTGGTTGTGGGGATGCTGGTGCTCTTCGGCATGGCGGGGCTGAGCTTCGACCGACCCGATGCCTTGGGCGCTTTGGCCATTCCGATCCTGGGGACGGCCGTGGCCATCGCGGCAGCGGGACGCCTGCGCTATGTGGGCTTGGCCGGAATCATCACAGTGACGACCTTGGGGGTGTCTTTGCTATGAGTAAAACCGACGCGGTGCGCAAAAGGGATCTGGTTCGAATCAGCTTGCGCCTGACGCTGCTGCAATCGTCTTGGTGCGAGGGCATCATGCAATCGGTGGGACTCTCTTACGCAGTGGCACCCGGGCTGGCTCGCCTGTTCCCAGACACACAGCAACGCAGATCGGTCTACCGGCACCTCAAAGAACCGTTCAACACCCACCCCTTCCTCGTCGCCATCGTGGCCGGCGCCGCTTTGCGGATGGAGGAGCAGGGGCGTCCCGAGCGGGAGATCGTCTCTTTTCTTCGCTCTACCATGGGCCCCCTGGCAGCTTTGGGCGATCCTTTTTTCCGCGGCGCCCTGCCCCCCTTCGTGGCGACCACAGCCGCCTTGGCTGCCCTCATCGCGGGGGTGTGGGCCGGGATTATCGTCGCCCTCTTGTTATTCAACATTATCCACCTTGGCGTCCGCGTGCGAGGCGTGTTCGTGGGCTACAAGGAAGGCATAACCGTTCTACCGCGGGTAGGACGCTGGCTGAGCCCCACGAGGACGCGTCTCATTCGAACAGCGACGGCCTTCGTCGCGGGTTCAGTCATGGCGACGCTGGCGCTGACGCTTTCACAAAAGGTGACGGCACCTGGTTGGGCCGTATTCGCAGCTCCTCTGGCCGGGCTGGCGATAGCGGCTTTATTGACAAGATGGCGTCGTCTCGACGTCTACGCCGTTCCGGTGTTCATCACCGCTATCATCATCGCAGAGGTATTACTATGACCACGTCGAGCGAGGTCACGTTGACAATCGAAAACGAGCTGGGCCTTCACGCCCGAGCGGCGACCATGTTCGTTCAAACGGCGTCGAAATTCGACGCGGAGATTATCGTTCACAAGGACGGCAGAGAGGTCAACGGGAAGAGCATCATGGGTGTCCTGACCTTGGTCGCCTCCAAGGGCTCAAAAATACACCTGCGAGCCGAGGGCCGCGACGCCCAAGGCGCCCTGGAGGCGCTCACGAAGCTGGTCTCCGACAAATTCGGGGAGGCCGTGTGAGCAAGACAGTGCGCATGAGAGGCATCTCCGCCTCGCCGGGAATCGCGATCGGGCCCGCCCGCGTAGTGGACCGCGAAAAGATCAAGATCCCCAGGATGCGCATCACCGGCGCGGACGCCAAAGACGAGATCGATCGCCTCATGGAGGCCGTCACGGAATCCCGCACCCAGCTGGAGGCAGCCCGAGACATGCTCTCGAAGTCTTCCAACGGCGGACTCTCTTCTTCTAACAGGCTCAGCCACGACGACCACTCGCTGATCCTCGAAGCGCATCTCATGATGCTCCGAGACGACAGTTTCATCCGGGGCGCTACGGATCTCATCGCGGGTGACCTCATAAACGCCGAATGGGCCTTGGCTCGCAAGATGAACGAGATCAAGGACATGTTGGCGAACTTGGGAGACGCGTATTTTCAAGAGCGCGCGCAAGATGTGGACTTCGTCGGCGTCCGCATCCTGCGCAATCTGCTCGGCCACGTCACCGCGATCGTGGACGAGAGCGGCATCCCCTGCGTGGTCTTCGCAGACAACCTCTCACCGGCCGAGACCTCTCAGATGGTGGGCGCCACGGTGCTGGGTTTTTGCACCGAGGCCGGAACGCGCACCAGCCACACCGCCATCATGGCCCAGGCGTTGGGCATCCCGGCCGTGGTCGGCGTCGAAAACGTCAGCGAGAGAGTCAACGCAGGGGACACGGTGATCATCGACGGCAACGACGGCGTCGTGATCATTCGCCCCGACGTAAAGACCGTTGACGATTATCGCGTCCGCGCTCAGCACCATGCCGAGCTCGAAAAGAAGCTCTTGTCCACGCGGGACGAGCCGGCCGTCACCCGAGACGGGGTGCGTTTTTCGCTCTACAGCAACATCGAATTCCCAGCCGAGGCGGCGATGGCGCTCGATTACGGCGCAGAGGGCATCGGCCTTTACCGGACCGAGTTTTTATATCTCGACCGCCCGAGCTTTCCGGACGAAGAAGAACAGTTTCGCGTCTACCGCACGGTGGTCGAGGCGATGGCCCCCCGGCCGGTGGTCTTTCGAACCTTCGATCTGGGCGCCGACAAGGTCTCATCCAACGTCAGCCAACACGAGATCAATCCGGCACTTGGCCTCAGAGCCATTCGCCTGGGCCTCAAGAACCGCTCGATGTTCAAAACGCAGCTCCGCGCTCTGTTGCGGGCCGCCGCGTTCGGAGATCTGCGGATCATGTTTCCGATGATCAGCGGCGTCGGGGAGCTGCGCCAGGTCAAGTCCCTGCTCGCCGAGGCCCGGCGCGAGCTCGGCGCGGAGGCTCCCGAGCAGGTGCGCGTCGGATGCATGATCGAGCTGCCCTCGGCCGTCTTCGTCGCGGACCGACTCGCCGAAGAGGTGGACTTCTTCTCCATCGGGACCAACGACCTCATCCAGTACTCGTTGGCCATCGACCGCGGCAACGACCACGTGGCGTATCTCTACACCCCGTTTCATCCGGCGGTGCTCAGAGCGGTCTGGATGACCGTGAAGGCCGGACGCGCCGCGGGGATCGGTGTGTCGATGTGCGGAGGGATGGCCTCGGAGCCGCTGCTCACGCCGCTGCTCGTGGGGATGGGAATCGAGACCCTGTCGATGGCGCCCACGTCGATCCCCACCATTAAAGCGATGATCCGCACCATCAGCCAAGCCGAGGCCCAAAAGGTCACGCGGGAGGCGCTGGATCTGGCCACGGCTGTGGAGATCGAGGACCTCATCCGAAGACACGTGGGAGACAAGCTCAACTTCGACGTGTGATATTCGAGCGCCCGGCCGCGTTTGAGCGGCGTTTGAGCCTCGCCTTCACCTCGATCCTTTTTTCCCCCGCTCAGATGATGTAATCTAAAAGCGAAATGTGGATGAACTGGATTACGGCGCTCGGCGCCGCCGTCGCTTCTTTCGTACCGGAGCTCATCACCTTGGTCCCGCCCTCACAAGGGGACACCAGAGCGCCCGGTGCGGTCGTCTCCCGCGCCGAAGAAGGCCGCGACCAAGTGGTTTTCCACCAAGAAAGCGACTTGGTGGTGGTGTCGGACCGAG
>JAABTR010000208.1 GCA_011389755.1 Deltaproteobacteria bacterium
ACGAGGCAGCGGCGGGGCCGTCGCGAGCATCGTCGAGCATCCGCGCGTGTCTATCTCCCTAAAAAGTGGCCAGGTGGCCGTGCATGTGGGCAGCCGCGCCGTCGACCTCGTGCTCGAAGACAGCAGGTTTCGCGCAAAAGCGGTGCAGCTGCGCGCGGCCCTCGCCGAAGGGGTCTGGCTGGTGACCATCACCGAGCTGTTCGAAGGCGCTGAACTCTCCTTCATGGCGCCCAAGCCGCAGACCGCTTTGAGCACACCCGACTTGGAACAGCGGCAACAGCCCGCGCTGCGGGTGGGGAGCTCTTATTGGGTCGAAGACGAGCGGCTCGTCTTGGAAGAGGACCCATCCATCGTAGAGATTGTCTGGGACCAGGTGAGCTTCGGCTCCTTTGCGCCCAGTCGCGACCACGGGGTCTCGACCGCCGACATCGAGTCGAGCCGTTTTCTCGCCGCGCCTTCTTCCGCCGCGAGTGGAGAGATGCCCGAAATCGAGCTCGAACCGGTTGAGGTCGAGGCCGGCTGCGTGGAGATCTGCGTCGAATAAGCCATGAAGCCCATACTCTTCGAGATCCCCGGCATCGAGATGCCGATCTTCACCTACGGCGTCATGCTGGGTTTGTCCCTGGTGGCCGGGTACTACCTGGTCACCTACCTCGCCAAGAAGGACAACCTGCCCGGGGACGCCCTGACGGGCTGTTATGTCTGGACCGCGGCCTCCGCGCTCGTGGGCGCCAGGCTCTTGTACATCGTGACAAACCCCGCGGACTTCTTCGGAGACGAAGGCAGCCTCGTCGACCTCTTCAATGTCCGCAAGGGCGGCCTCGTCGCATACGGCGGTTTCTTGGGAGGGTTCGCGGGATCATGGCTCTATTCCAAGCGCCACGGGTTTTCGCTTCTGACCTGGGCCGACGCTGCCGTACCGGCCCTGGCCCTCGGCCTCGCGCTCACGCGCGTGGGCTGTTTATGCTACGGGTGCTGCTACGGGCGCCCGATTTTTCCGGACGCGCCGTCTTGGATCAAGGGGCTCGGGTTGCGGTTTCCGGACTGGTCCCACGCCTTCCCCACACTGCACGCCAAGTTCGAGAGCCAAGAAGGCCTCATGGTCGGCGATTTTCAAGGGGCCCCGGCCTACCTCCACCACGTCCACCAAGGCCTCGTGGCTCCCGGAGACCACTACTGCGCCCTCGTCTATCCCACGCAGATAATGGAGATCGCGAGCGGGCTCGTCGCTCTCGCGCTGACGTTTGCCGTGAGAAAGTATCGGCGCTTCAAGGGGGAGGCCTTCTTGGCCTTCACGGCATACTACGGAGTCGCTCGCTTCATAGTCGAGGTCTTCCGCGGGGATTTGAAAAGGTCGGGCATCGGTCCCGTGTCAACATCCCAGATCGTGGGGATCGCGACGTTTGCCGTCGCCGCGGCGGTGTGGTGGCTGCTGCTCAGGCGGGTCAGCCGAGCTCCAGCATCCGCTCCACCGAAAGAAGCGCCCGCGCGCGCAGATCATCGGAGACGGTGACCACGTGCTGCCCCAGAGCGAGGGCATCCCTCACATCCTCGAGGCGCGTCAGCTTCATGTCGACACAGACCGCCTGCTCGGTGGCCGGCACGAAAGCGACGTCCGGCCGCTCGGAGCGCAACCTGTGCAACATACCGATCTCGGTCGCCACCACCACGGTCTTCGCGTCCGTTTGGCGGGCGCGTTTGACCATCTGGCCGGTGGACAAAGATCGATCCACACGCTCGATGACCTCGGGGCGACACTCGGGATGAGCCCAGACTTCGGCGCCTGGGAACTGCCGCCGCGCCCTCTCGATGTCCTCGACGCTGATCACATCGTGAACCGGGCAGTACCCTGACCAGCGCATGAGAGGGCGACCCGACGTACGCGAAACATTGGCGCCCAGGTTCTCGTCCGGCACGAAAATAATCGACCGCCCCGGCTCGACCGATTCCACCACCAGGGCGGCGTTGGCGGAGGTGCAGGCGATGTCGCATTCGGCCTTGACCGCGGCGGTGGTGTTGACATAACAGATCACGGTCGCCTCGGGATGCTGCTTTTTGAGATCCCGCAGCGCGTGGGGATCGACCATGTCGGCCATGGCACACCCCGCCTCGACCTTGGGCAGAAGCACGGTCTTGTCCGGTGACAAGATCGCCGCCGTCTCGGCCATGAAGTGCACCCCGCAAAAGACGATCACGTCGGCGTCGGTGCCCGCCGCTTTGCGCGCGAGCTCCAACGAGTCACCGACAAAATCCGCCGCCTGCTGCACCTCGGCCAGTTGGTAGTTGTGGACCAAAACCACGGCGTTGCGTTCTTTTTTGAGCCGCTCAATCTCGCTGAGAACTTCTTTGTTATCCTGCATGATGATTTTTGCGCTAGTCGACAAGCGCGCGACTGTCAAGCGGAAACCAGGAAGGAAGCTCGAGGGTCCTGCAGGCTACTCGTCCAAGAGGCCGCGCTTTTTGGCTAAGCCGCCCAAGGCGCCGAACGCCTTGAGCAAGTCCACTCTCCCGATGATACCGGCGATGCGACTCCCGTCCGGCGTCGTCACCGGCATGTCCGAAGCGTTGGGCTCGAGGAGCTTGGTCGCGACGTCCATCACCGAAGTCTCCGTGGTCACAACGATTGGGGTGGACATGGTCACAGAGCCCACCTTTTCGGCGAGCGTGGCGCGCACGTCAGAGGCTTCCGGGTTCATCTTGAACATCTCACCGCGGGCCTGGACCTGCCGCCTCTCCAGACGGTTGACGATTGGAGGCAACGCGAGCTGGATCTCGTTGGCGGTGACCGTCCCCTTGATCCGACCTTCGCTGTCGATGACGACGATGGTCTGTCTTTGCGTCTTGTTCATCAGACGCACGGCGTCTCCGATGCTGGCGACGTTGGTGATCGTGGGCACGGACTCCCGCATGACCTCTTTGACCGTTCCGACAAAACTCTCGAACATCTTGTCGGTGGGCATGGTCTGCCCCTGACCCGCGAAGAGATCCACGATGCGCAGCTCTTGGGGCTTTTCGTCTATCCGCGCTTTGCGTATCAAAGCCATGTATTCGAAGCATTTGAGGATCTCGATAACCGACAAAACCCCTATGAAGTTCTTGTCCTCATCGGTCACCGCCAGCGACTCGACATCCTTCTCCACCATGGTCGTCACGGCGTCGAGCAGCGGCGTCGAGGGTCTGACCGAGGGGATGGTCCTGTCGGTCACGTTTGCGTTGGACAGCCGCACCTTGAGCGCGCGATCATCCGAGGCCGGCTGTGAAAGAGCGCCCACGAACCGGGAGAACAGCGTGGCGAGCTCCGTCTTCTGGACCGTCCCCACCCAGATGAGCTCATTGGTCTTTACATCGACCTCGATGACCGGCATGTCCTTGACACCGACCTCGGTCATCTTCTCCCAAGTGTCCTTGAGCACAGTGTCGAGGTTGACCGGATCGAAATCCGTCTTCATCACGTCTCCGACCGTGCGGACATGGTAGAAGAAGATCTCCTTGTTGCTCGCCAACCTCTCGAAAAGATCGATGAGCACCGCTCCCGAGGGTTGTACCTGTGCTGAATCGACTTGAAGATCAATCATCAAACCGCCCTCTTCTCCCCTTCTCTTGCCTTCCGAATCATATCGACATTCATCCGACGCGCGCGAAAGACCGCTGCTTGTTCGCTGTGTTTACTCAACCTCATGCCGTCGCGTTCCACGATAAAATCAGCATCCCCCGGCCATGGGGGGTCACAAACGGCAGACAAAAGCCATGTCCGGGCAGCTCGCCCGACAAAGGCTGTGCCGCCTCGACAGGACAAAAGGCGCTCTCTGATCGCTCGACCAGCCCTTGCCCCATGATCGTCAAAAGCTCTTCGATGGTCCCCTCGAGCTGCTCTTTCGTCGGAGGCTCCTTGGACCACCCGTGCCGGCCGCGAACCAGCGCCCGGCACTGCCGCTCCGAAATATCCAGGGCCAGCGACAGTTCGTTGTCCCCCTTCAAGGGGATCATCCCCTGGTGATCGAACCGGGGCATGGGGCGCCAGGGCCTGCCCTGACCTATTTTTACCGGTTCGCGAAAGACCCGAAAGACCAGCCGCGGAAAAAAGTCGACCGCGATGGGCGCCAGCCGCTCCCAGTAGAACCACCCCGGCGGCGGCTCTTCGGAGGCTCTGCCTTCGTCCTGCTCGCTCCGAAAGCTCCCGAAGGCCTGCTCGACCGCTTCCTCGGTGACGATCCCGAGCCGGGCCAGGGCCGCTCCGATGCGGATGTGCTCGTGTTTTTGTCGCTTGAGCAGCTCCTCGACCTGCGCTTCGGTGAGGAGGCCTCGCTCCACCGCGAGCTCCCCGAAGTACTTGTCGCGACGCCTCTGCTGTTTGTTGATCACCTCGGCGTCTTGCCTGGACATGTACCCGCTGCTTATGGCGAGCTCACCGATGGTGCTGTTGGTCTCGCGCATCAGATCCAAAGCCCGCTCGAGCTCCAGATAGTCGATGAGCCCCGTCTCCACCATGAACTGCCCGAAAAAACTCAGCAATTTCTTTTCCTCTTACCCTGGGCTTACTTCATTGTATTCTCGAGTCCCGCTCACTAAGGATGACTCTTTGCAGGCCGGGCGCAACGCGTTTCGTCCTTTTCGGAGTCGCCTTTGACATCGCGGAATCTCAACCGCCGGGTGCGCGCGGCGAGCGTCAACCTTCCAAAACAATCGACACACGCCCCCGGCTTGCGCTAACGTCTCGCTCATCATGGGACGCGATCGCTGCATGACGTTCGACGATATCGAGGTCGGTCAGGTTTTCACCTCCCCGGGTAGGACGGTGACCGAGGCCGACGTGGTGGCGTTCGCCGGGCTGTCGGGCGACTACAATCCCGTGCACACCGACGCCCACTTCATGAAGAGCCACCCCTTCGGCGGCCGGGTCGCGCACGGACTCTTGGGAGCGGCCGTCGCGTCGGGGCTCGCCGCTCGCGTCGGAGTTTTCGACGCCATCACCATCGCCCTGCTCGAAACGTCACTGAGATACGTCGCACCTCTGCGCATCCAAGACACGGTCCATCTGGAAATCAAGATCACCGACAAAAGGCGCTCGAGCAAAAAAGATCGAGGGGTCGTGACCACCGCGCGCAGGCTCCTCAACCAGGACGGCAACGTGGTCATCGACAGCACCTGGGTCACGCTCGTGGCGACAAAGAAAAGGAGCACCGATCCATGAAGAGACTCGACGGGAAAACGGCAATCATCACGGGCGCGGCCGCGGGAATCGGAGAGGCCACCGCCCGGTTGTTCGCGGCGCAAGGCGCCAAGGTCGTCGCCTGTGATCTGGCACAGGAGCCTCTCGACGCGGTGGTCCGGGCCATCGAGGACGAAGGCGGCGAAGCGACGGCTGTCAAATGCAACGTGGCCGAGGAAGAAGAGGTCAAGGCGCTCATCGCGAAGACGCGCGAGACCTACGAAAAGATCCACATTCTCATCAACAATGCCGGGATCACCCGCGACGCCCTGACGCCCCGCATGACGGTGGAGAATTGGGATCTGGTCATGGAGGTGAACCTGCGCGGCTCCTTCCTGTGCGCCAAGTACGCCCTCGCCAAGATGGAACGAGGCGGCAAGCTGGTCAACACCGCCTCCATCTCCACCCTGGGAAACAAGGGGCAGACCAACTACAGCGCGTCCAAGATGGGGGTCATCGGGCTGACGCGGACACTGGCGCTCGAGTACGCGCGCAAGAAGATCTGCGTCAACTGCATCGCCCCGGGCGCCATCGACACGCCCATGCTGGCGGCCGTGCCGGAGAAGGCCCGAGCCGCCATGCTGGAAAAAATCCCCCTGGGCGAGGCCATCCCGCCCATCGAGATCGCCCGCGCGCACCTGTTTTTGTGCTCGGATGAAGCCAACTTCATCACCGGGCAGACCCTCTTCGTCGACGGCGGTATGAGCGTGGGAATCTGAGAAAAACAAAGGTTAGGGGAAGGACTTACCGCGAGCCGATGCCGCGATTGCGGGCTTCTTCGCAAGCCACCTCGCCACCGGTGGAGACGCCACCGATGCTAAGGACCTTGAACTCCACCCGGCGGTTCTTCTCCCAGGCCTCTTCGGTCGAGGCGTCCTCGAGGGGACAGTACTCGCCGTAGCCGGTGCTGCGAAGCTTGTCGCGGGGGACGCCGCGCTCGATGAGATACTTGCGCACCGACGCGGCGCGCTGGTCGGTCAGCCGCAGGTTGTAGCCGGCCTTGCCGCGCTCGTCGGCGTGACCTTGGATCTCCACCTTGTCGATCTGGGGGTTGCCCTTGATCGTCGCGGCGACCGCGTCCAGGATGGGGTAGCTGACCGTCTTGATGTCGGCGGAGTTGTACTCGAAGTACACCTTCTTGAGAATCGTGATGCTGTTGTCGGTCAGCACCACGTCGCCCTTGTCCGGGCAACCGTCTTCATCCTCGAATCCGTTGTAAGTCTCCGGCTCGTTGGGACACTCGTCGTCCTCATCCAAAATTCGGTCGCCGTCGTTATCCGGATCCGGGCAGCCGTCTTCGTCCTCGAACCCGTCGAAGTCTTCGGGATCGTTGGGACACATATCGTCCACGTCCAAGATGCCGTCGCCGTCGTTGTCCGG
>JAABTR010000209.1 GCA_011389755.1 Deltaproteobacteria bacterium
CGTTTTGGTAGTTCAGGTAGCTGTTCGCGAGGGTCGTCGCGTAATATTCGCATCCAATGTATGAGTTGGAGTTGATGGCGTCTGCGCATTCTCTCGAGATGTCGCGGCATTTTCCGGCAGCGCAGACGGTGCCGGTATTTGTGCAGTCTTCGCCTTGTGTCCAGCCGGTACCCGACGGATCGCACTCGCGCGGGGTGTTGCCGTAGCAGTCCAGCTCTTTGGGGGTGCAGATTTGATCGGTGTCGGTGCTCGTGTCGGGGTTGCTGTCATTAGAGTCGCCCGGGAACGTGTCTTTATCGTCGCCTCTTCCGACGCCGCGAGAGTCTGCCGGCTCGCATCCAAAGGCCAGTATCAAAAAAAGACCCCACGACCAAATTGTGATTTTGTGATTCATAGCCAAGTCCACCAGGGTTAAAAGATTACAATTCCGCTGATATTTTAACGACATGCGGAAAAAACACAAGTAAACTTTGGGGCTCCGCGCAATCGATGGTGCGCGCTTTTCACGGGAGTTTATCGTGCCATACTTGTGTGAGCGACCGAACTGAGAGTGAGACGACGTGAAATATAGATATGAGACATTTGGCGGAATTATAGCCTCGGAAGATCCCCCCTTCCTGGCGTTTGTGGATCGGGAATATATGAGGGAGCGGGGCCTCGCAGCTTCACCTTTGTGGTCGGGGCCTGAGGAGATAAAGATTCTCACCGCGCCCACCGAGGTGCACCTATCGGTGACAAATCGGTGCCCGGCCAGCTGTGGTCACTGCTACATGGGCGCGGGTGAGGCTGACCCCGGGGAGCTGGGCACCGAGGCTTTTAAAGAAGCGCTGGGCCGCTTGGCGAAGCTGGGGGTCTTTCACGTGGCCATGGGGGGCGGTGAGGCGCTGGTTCGCGAGGATTTGTTCGAGCTGGCGGCGCACGCGAGGGAGGTGGGGCTCGTGCCCAACCTCACCACCTCCGGGCACCTGATGACACCGCGGATCGCCGAGCAGATGACGGTGTTTGGGCAGGTCAACGTGTCGGTGGACGCGGTCGGCGGTCACAGCGGGTACCGCGACCCTTCTCATTTTGCCAAGGCCGATGAGGCGATCACCGCGCTCTTGGGCGCGGGTGTTCCCACGGGGATTAACTGCGTCGTCGGGAACCGAAATTTTGAAGGGCTCCCCGCGCTTTTTGAGTATGCCATGAAAAAAGGTGTCAACGAGCTGGAGCTGCTTCGGTTGAAACCGGCTGGCCGGGGTGGCCCGGTCTACGCAAAAGAGAAGACGACCTACGAGCAGAACAAGCGCCTCGTCCCGCTGCTTGAAGATCTGGGACACAGCTGCGACGTCGTCCCGAAGATTGATTGCTCCTTTGTCCCCATGCTCGCCTACCATCGACCGGACAAAGAGGCGCTTTACGGAATGGCCACCTTTGGGTGCGAAGCGGGGAACGTGCTGCTGGGGGGCCGCAGCGATGGGAAGATCAGTGGCTGCTCGTTCCTCGAAGACACCTCACTGACCGTCTTTGATCTCGAGAAGGCGTGGACGAGCAGCGAAGAATTGACGCTGCTTAGACAGGTTGCGCAAAAGATCGCCGAGCCGTGCGCCGGCTGCGACTATTTAGATATTTGCAAAGGCGGATGCCATGCAGTCTCGAAGTACGTCACCGGCGATCTGTCGGCGCCGGACCCGGACTGCCCCTTCGTCGTCGAATTCGAGCGACGCGGTGCTCTTCTTTAGCGGTTGAAACGAGGAACGACGAATGCCCAAAGGCAAGATACTGAGGGTGAAACAAGGGTACAACCCGAACTCGAGCTCCATCGGGTCGGTGGTGTTTGTGATGTCAGCGGCCGTCGTCCCGGTCGCTGTGGTCTTCGGCATGGTTGCCAGCGCCATTTCGACGGCCATCTTGAACCGCGTGGGAAAAAAGCCGACGGAACTAAAGGACCGCGCTTTGGGAGTCGAGGATTAGGAGCATGACCCGAGCGGTCCGCGAAGTTTTTTTCGTTTGTCTCGCAGTTTCGCTTTTGTCCTGCGCGAAGCGATCCGGGCCCGCCTCCGCGCCTGAGCTGATACAGGCGGGCCAAGATCACCTGGTGATCGCCTGGGAGGGCGAAGCCAGCGATGTCGAATACTGGCCGCTGGGAAAACCCGGCGCGGTCTCCATCGCTCGGGATGAGGCCGACACGCGGGTCCATGAGGTTCGGATCGGCGGGCTCAGCCCGGGCAGCTACTACAGCTACAGAGTCGCCGGAGACGGGGAGGTCTACAACGCGCAGACCGAGCCGCCGGCGAGCGCGAGCGTCTCTTTCGTGCTCTTCGACGGCGTCTTTGAAAACGAGCTGCTGCGCCACCTCGTCTCAGGCAGCCCGGGATTCATCGTCTCCTTGTCACCGCTACACAAGGGGGCCTTTGCGGATCTTCGCCCCTTTGTGGCCGTGTACGACCCAGACGGCAACACCGCAGCCTATCTGCGACGCCAGCCGGACTTCAAAAAGAGCGCCGGGTACCGCATCGACTGGGGCTGCCTCGTCCTGGCCGTCAGCGATGATCCGGCTTACCTGCAAAAACAGATCGACTCTCTACCCGGGGGCTACACCCTCGGGCTGCTCACAAACGAAAAAAGCGCCGACGCGCTCAACTTCGGGCCACTCGAAAAGCACGCGGGCGCGTCGTCGACTGCTCCGGCGTTCGTGCTGCTGCGGGGCTCGGACAGATTCGGGGAAAAAAGCGGGGTGCGCTTCGTGGGCGTGGACGCGCCAAGCACCGGGTACACCGTGCTGGTTGATCCGGAGTTCGCCACCATGACCGAGATCCCGGCGGGCACCCAGACGGAGCTTCGGCCCGCGCCGATCAGCACGAAGCGAACATGTGCGCAATGCCGAAGGCTGGCAGAAAAGGGGGCTTACCGGGAGAGCGTCGCCGCGTACACCGCGTTTATCGAGTCGAACCGAGGCCACCACCTCGTGGACGACGCGTACTTCGAGGTGGCCAACATCTACGACGAGAGGTTGTTCGACTTCGGTGAGGCGATTCGCTGGTACGACGAGCTGGTCCGGACCTACCCGAGCAGCGGCCTGGCGCCGTTTGCCAAGGAACGACTCAAGTACCTGCGCGGCTTCGAAGAGGCGGACTTGCCCGCCCTCGAGGAGTTCGAGAAGATCCGCCGGGTCTCCTATCTGGCCGCGGACGCGGCGGCACAAGAGGAGCTCATTGAGCAGGTGTTGCGCAGGAGCGAAAAAAAACCCCACGCCGCCTTGTCACCGGTCATGCTCTTTTGGGCCGGCAACCAGCTCAGGCACAGTAACCCACAAAGGGCCGTTGTCGTCTTTCGCGAGCTGGCCGCCGCCTATCCGCGCAGCGCGCGAGCCAAGGATGCGGTCTACGCGGCCGCCGAGACGCTTTATGAGTCGAGAGACTATCGAAGAGCCCGCGAAGCCTACCGCGAAGCCCTCGCGGCGACGCCAAAGCGGGAGCGCAGCATCCTCGCGCAGATCGAGCGCTGCGACAGAAACATTCGCCGGCGCGTCCTGGTCTGGCCCGCTTCGATCATCGTGCTGGGCGTGCTTGGAGCCTTCATCGCGTGCCGCCGGGCGCAGGG
>JAABTR010000210.1 GCA_011389755.1 Deltaproteobacteria bacterium
GCGCGTCCTGGTCTGGCCCGCTTCGATCATCGTGCTGGGCGTGCTTGGAGCCTTCATCGCGTGCCGCCGGGCGCAGGGGCGCGCGCAGTGGAAGGGGCCGCTTGTGGTGTTTTTGGGGCTGTCTTTGGTGTTCGTCGCGTGGGCCTTTTTGATTCGAGAGCAGTTTCCGAGCGACGCGGTGCTCGCATCGCTCGCCCTCGGCAGCGCCTTCATCGCCGGGGCGTCGCCCTATCTCGTCGGACCGATCGCACAGGCGGCGGCCAAGACCAAGGCGGCGCAGATGGCGGTCGCGGGGCTCCTTGTGTGGCTGTTTGCCGCGTCGGCGCTCTACGTGCTGATTTGGCTAACCTTCGAGCACTACTTGATGGTGCTTGGACTTTAGAAACGGAGAAGGATATGCGTTACGGGATCTATTTGTCATTCGCTGCAATGCTCATTCTCGCCGTGTCGTGTAAGGACAAGACCAAGGAGCCGACCAAGCGCGCGCATTCGATGCACAAAGACGCGCCGGACTCTCCCCCCCAGCCCGACGTGGACCCACCCGCGGGGGTCGGCCCCTATGTCGACGCGGCATTTTTGATCGGACACATGCTCCAGGCAGAAACGATCTCTTGGCCGGACGTCGAGGCGAAGTACGAGGTCGCCAAACCCTATGTCGAGCTCGTCGATGTGCAGCACAAGACGTCCTACGCAAAAGAGATTCCCCAGGGGCTCGCCGCCATCAAGGCCGGCGAATCGGTGGAGGTCAATCGTCACGTGGTGACAAAAGGCTTGCAGCACGTCACGGTTTTCATCATCGAGGGGTTGCTCGACAAGCTGATCACCGAAGCCCCAAAGAACGCTAAAAAGAACAGCGACGAAATAAAAAGAGCCTTCGCCGCTATCGAGCCGACTTTCAGAAGACGGGACGACACGGTTTACGGGGGCGAGCCGACCCTTGTCCCGGCGCTGGAGCGCGCTTTGAAGCAGCTGGAATCGGCGGGGAGCAAGCCGGCCATGGCCGGCGCGGCGATGGAGCTGTCGACGCTTTTGTCCAAGACATATGTTTTGTCGGTGCTGTTCGAGATGAAAGGCGTCGAGGAGTTTTGCGGGACGAAGATGCCGGACCCGGACAAGTGCGCTGTCAAACGAACCGAGGCGGGGATCTACTACCGGATCATCAAGCCGGCGGTGGCGGCGCGCGACAAGGAGGGGGACGCCGCGATCGAGAAGATGATCCACTCCGAGCACGCGGTGCCAAAGTACTCAAGGGCGCGGGAGCTGCTCGCCGAGAACCTTCCCTTTTCCGCGCAGGACCTGACGTTTTGATGGGCCCACAGTCACGAGGGAGAATCCTGCGGGTCAAGCGGGGGTACAATCCAAACTCCAGCTCTATCGGGAGCGATATCCCGACGTTTCTCTTCTCCTCGTCGGCCCTCGTGCTTCTGTCGGCGATGGCACTGCAGGTTCACTCGATCATCAAGGCCCACTTCGGGCGAGACAATGACGGCGCCGCGGCGAAAAAATCGAAGGGCAATGATCAATAGATATTCATTTGTTTTCTTGGCCGCCTTGCTGGCCGCGAGCTTTGCGGTCAGCTGCGGCGGTGATCGGACCGGCGACGTTCTCCAGGAGTTTCGGCTCGAGACGCTCGGCGGCGGGCGTTTCTACCTGGGAGACCATCGAGGAAAAGCGGTGGTGATGGTGTTTTGGTCTGTCCACTGTGTCCCGTGTCATCGGCAGCTCAGCGATCTTGGGAAGCACGGCCTCATGAACGACCCAAAGGTGAAGGTCGTGTCTGTCTGCGTCGATCCGGCCGATCGCGGGCTCGTGGAACAGGGCGCCCGGATGTTCGGTGGTGGTATCCCTGTGCTCTTGGACGAAGACCGCGCCGTGGCGAGGAAGCTGGGCGTTGAGGCCGAGCCCACCACCTTGATAGTCGACAAAAAAGGAACCGAGGCAAGCCGCATCGTCGGGTACGACGGGGCCACTTTGTCCCAGATAACAAAGGCTGTCGCCGTAATAGAGCAAAGAACGAGCAGATGAAAAAGATCTTCGGGGCGTTCATTTTTCCTTTATTCGTTTTGGCTGCGTCGCCTTCGGCTAGCGCCGCGGCGACCGGGAACGACCTCGTTATCGGCCCCTATGTCCCAAGCGCGGACACGGTGAGCGCCGTCGTCGCGTTCGAGCTCGCCTCGCCCTCCACCGCGAGCGTGACGGTCAAGACGGAAAAAGGGGATCGCGTTTTTAGAAGCGAGGTGTCCCAGACGCTCCACTTTGTCGAGATAGATGGGCTCGAGCCCGGCAGGGCCTACGAGTATGTCGTCTCCGCGCCCCTGGTGCAGCTCGGCGAGCGAGGCCAGGGGCTCATCAAGACCGCTCCTCTTCCGGGCGGGTCGTTCACGTTTACGGTGATCGGAGACACCCGCCCTGGCGAAAACAAAGTGAGCGTGCACCACGCCGCCTTGGCAGAGCAAATGGCCCTACTCGACCCGGCCTTCTCTTTGGTCTTGGGCGATCTGGTGGATGATGGCAGAGATCCGGCGCAGTGGCGTGTTTTTTTCGAGGTGGAGAAGCTTCTCTTGGGGAGAGCCGCCCTGTTCCCGGTCCTCGGAGACAACGATCACGCGGGAGGCGAGGGGCTCATGCCCCGCTACTTTCCGAAGCTCGCCCAAAGGTACTACTCCTTCGAATGGGGCGGGGTGCACTTCTTCGGGCTCAGCGCGTGGGACACAAAGGGGCGCCAGCCCGGGTCCGAGTACGATGAGCGAAGCGAGCAGTACCTCTGGCTTGAGTCGCAGCTTTTCAAAAAAGAGGTCCAGCAGGCGCCGTTTCGCGTGGTGTTTATCCACGATCCGGTGTTCATCAGCCGAGGGCGGGGCGCACGTTTGTTGCAAGAGACTTTTGCCCCGCTCTTTGAGCGCGCCGCGGTCGACATCGTCTTTGCCAGCTGGCACCTCTACGAGCGAAGCCGCGTCAATAGGGTCAATTACATCATCAGCGGCGGCGGCGGCGCCGAGCTGATCTGGAACGCTCCCGACGCGGATTTCAAGGCGATCGCGGACGCGAAGCGGTACCACTTTTGCCGAGTGGATGTGAGCAGCGGAGGCTTGTCGCTGCGGGCCGTGGCCGAGGACGGGACGGTCCTCGATCGCGTGACGCTTGCGACCAATCGCGGCGACGACACCCGAGACGAAGAGTTCTTCCGTTTCGCCACCAGGATGGCGACCCTCGAAACGTATGGCGACGGCGAAAAAACGGTCGTGCCCGTCTATGTCTTCGACGCCGACGAAAAACCGTTCCAGTCGGGCGCGCTGTCGCAAGCTGCGAGCGCCCTCGGCGCGACCGTGGCGGTCTACAGCTTCAATCTCAGAAAAAAGGGCGTCTTCGACTTGCTTTTGCACGCGCAAGGGGTGACCGGCGCCACGGTCGAGCGACTTCCCGCGGTCTTTTTGAAAGGCCGCTATCTAGCGGACCTCGAGACGCTCCCCGCTGCGTTTAAAAGCGACGCACGGTCTTTTGGCAGCGACGTGTTCAAAGAAAAATCGGCCCTGAGCGACACTCGCAGGTCCACCTTCGGGGCGCTCACCGCAGGCGCCGTCGCCCTGAACGGCTTGATGCGCGGCCTGACCGTCGGCGGGTTTGCCTGGCTCATCGGTTTCGGTCTTTTGCTGCTGCTCGTGGCCAGGCGCGGCGGCCCGGTGAACAGGACCGCGGGTGTCGCCCTCGGGGTCGCCTTCGCCTCATGCATTTTGTGGGGCGTCTTCTATTTCGACATCATCAAAAATGTCCCCGACCCGGATCTCTTCGCGACAGCGCTGGGACCCAAGGACAGCTCGCTCGTGTTCTTTGAGATTCAGGCGATGATGGACGAACCCACCTTTCGAGGACGCGGGCTTGTGTACCTCATCTTGCGCACGACAGCAGCGCTCTCGCCGGCCGTTTTCGTGATGTTTGTCGTCAAAATGGTCCCTCGCCCCACGCCAAAAAAAAAGGATGTCACAGCCGATGCCGCGTAGAATCGTCATAGCGTTGCTCGTCTTTGTCCTCGTCCCCGCGGCGGCCACGGCGGCGCCTCATCGAGCTGTGGCTTTGTACAAAGAGGAGATCGCGAAGCAAGAATACGCCAAGGCCTTGATGGCGCTGCACAGGGCTCTGCGCACGGCGCAGAACCTCTCGCCGGAGCACAAGCTCGATATTCTGGTCGCCAAGGCGAGGTTCTACGAGCGGTATGTGGGCGATCTCGATGAGTCGCTCCTCATACTGGAAAAAGCCCGCCGGGAGATCCCCGTGATCGATGCGGCTCGAAAAAGAAATATCGACGCGCGGATCGGGGATGTCCAGAAGATCATCTCGGCTCATATGGACGTAAGAGCGTTCATCGAGCGGCTCGAGGGCCTTGCGCCGAAGGAGCAAAAGGAGGCGATCGGTGCGATCGAAGCTTTCCTCGAAAAAGCGGGGGCTCGAGGCCCGTACACGGGGGCGCTCAATCATTTCTTAGGGGTCGCGCACCTCGAATCCGAGGAGCTTCACGCCGCTTACAACGCTTTCGACGAGGCCCTTGAGATCTCTCCGGCGATCTTTTTTCGCTATCCGACAAGAGAGCTCAAGCAGAGGGCTTTTTTCTCATGGAAGCAACACACCCTGCCCTTTGTCGCGAAGCTTTTGGTGTCGGTTTTCCTCGCGCTCATCGCGCTGGGGCTCTTTTGGGCGCGACCTTTTAGGTGGGTCCGCTGGGGGCATCTCGTGGCGGCGCCGGCCCTGATCGCGTTTTGGGTGATCGCGCACCGGGCGCTGATATTCGTCTCCATGAGCCTCGCCGATGATACGGCGCACCAAGGAGGCAGTGTTATCGTGGAGTCCCACTCGGGGGCCGCGCTCTCGAGCCCGCTGACGGAGCTTTTGTTTGTCTACGGGCTGATCGCCGTGGTTGCGATCTTTTTAGCGTCGCTGGCGATCAGCCGGATCGAGCTGCCGATGACGCGCTACGCGGCAAATGTCTGCGCCGGCTTCTGCATCACCGGGGCGCTCATGATCTGCTTTGTTTTAAACCATTGCCAGACGCACTCCATGTCCGCGAAGGGCTCGCGGTTTGAGCACCTTCTTTCCAGCTTCCGGTATGAACTGACCGAGCCGATCCCCTATCTGCTCAGCAGCCCAAAAGACTTCCCAGGGCTGGACGTCGCTGGCATCGACGAGGTGGTGCTCAGGAGATATTTTAAAGAAATGGGATACACGCAGGAGGGCGGCGATGAGTAAGCGCTCCTTTGCCGCGCTGCTGTTTGCTCTGGGGGGGGGTCAAGCCTTTGGAACGCTCGTGGCCCTGGGCGCTTTGATGAGCTGGGAGCCGCTTAACCCTTTTCGTTACCTCACAGATCCCGTTTTACTGCAGCTAAACACGCCAGAGCTCAACCTGCTCATCGGTGTGACGACCTACCTCGTCTCGACAGTTTTTTTGATGGCCCTTTTCGAAACTCGGCTAAGAGCGCGAAACTTTTGCGGGCGAGCATCCCTGCTTGGGCTTGTCCCACTCGTGGGGGCTGTGAGCCTGTTTTTCTTTCGCAAAAAAAACGGTGCCCCCTCGAAGGACACAACCTCAAGAGCCGGCGGTCAGCTCTTTCCGGCGGCGATCGTCGCCGGTCTGACCGGGCTGATGGTGATCTTCGGTGTGTACTTCGTCACCCAGATAGGGAAGCCCCGCGAGTCGGTCACGTCGGTGGCGCACGCAAATTTCGAGGCGTATTCGGCCGTCAAGAAGATCTTTGAGGCCCAAAAGTCCTACAAGCTCAAGGACTGGGATGGTGATGGGGAAAAGGAATTTGCTCTGTTCGTCGCGCACCTCTGGCGCACCGGGCGCAAAAAGTCGGAGCCGGTCGATGTCGGCCTCCTTTCCGAAGAGCTGGCCGTTGCGAGAAACGTCGAGCTTTCCTATCACGGTTACAGTTTCCGCAACCTGCATCATCAGCAGATGGTTCCCCGGCGAGCTCTGCATGAGGCTGCCTCGGGCGAGTCTCATCTGCGGGAGCTGAACTACCGTGAGCAGTGGGCGCTCATTGCCGAGCCTCAGTTTTCGCCCGAGCGAGAAGACAAAAATCGAAGCCTCGAGTTCCTCGCCTTTTCGGACGGTCGCATCTTCGCCAGGCAGCGCAGAAACGAGAAAATAGAGTCCATTCCCTTTGAATATGAAAAACAGTGGTCGCTCGTCTCTTCTGTCGCCGATATCGAAAACCTGCAGAGATCGGGAGGGCAAAATGATGACTTGCCGGACAGCCGCCATTAGATCCGTCCAAGCCAGCTTCGTGAGCATCGCGGTGTTGATTTGTCCAAGTGGTGCTCGAGCCGACAATGACGTTTCAACCGACGAGCCGTCAGACAATACCACAGGTGCACCCGAGACGGACGTGGGCGAGAATTCCTATGAGACGGTCGTGGTGGGCAATCGACAGCCCGAAGATCCTTTTTTGTCTCGGCGTTCGGTGTCCGTGGTGGGCGAAAAGAAGCTCAAGGAACGCGCCGTGAGGACGACGCCCGAGGCGCTCGAGAGCAGCAGCGGTGTCTATGTCCAAAAGACCAACCACGGGGGCGGATCGCCGATCATTCGCGGAATGATAGGGCCGCAGAACCTCGTGCTCGTCGATGGAATTCGTCTGAACAACTCGGTCTATCGCACAGGGCCGCTCCAATACTTGAATCTCGTCGATCCTCAGTCCTTGTCCCGCATCGAGGTTCTCCGCGGCCCAGGATCGGTCCTGTACGGGTCAGACGCCATGGGAGGGGTGGTGCAGCTTTTCCCCATTGAGCCCCGTGTCCATTACCAAAACCGCCTGGGCGCGGGTGGGACGCTTTTGGGGAGGTACTCAAGCGCCGATCGAGGGGGAACCTTTCACGGACACGTCGACACGACATACGGGGGCTTCGGCATGCTCGGCGGCGTCACCTACAAACAGTTTCGAAACCTCGTAGGTGGCGGCGATGTCGGTATTCAGCCCTACAGCGGCTACGATGATCTGTCCTTCATCGGTGGCGCGACCTACAGGATTCAAAATGGTCTGTTCGAGGGCTGGTGGGTCAAAGCGGCCTATTTGACGTCACAGATCGAAAATGCGGGCCGCACAGACAAGCTCTACGACAAAAATTCTCTGCAGTTCTACGACAACGATGATCATCTCGTTTACGGGCGTTTGCACATGGTGTTCGATCCTCTAAGCACCTCGGCCAATGTGGCGGTCTCCTATCAGGCGTTCTACGAAACCAAGGATGACCACAAAGTCGGCGACGACTACGAGACCAAGCTCGACACCACTCGAGACGTAACAGATGTCGGTACGGTCGGTTTGGACATCGACTTTCAAACGAGCGTCATCGATGACAGGCTTCGGCTCACCTACGGTGGGATGCTGTATGGAGACTCTGTGGACTCTGAGCGTATGACCCGGTCGGTCGCGACCAACTTCAACTGGGCGCCGTCGTCGCAATCCAATTACCCGAGTGGATCGACCTACAAGACTTACGGCGGATTTGTTCTCATCGAGGGAGATCCGCTCTCGACCCAGTCCGGTCACGTGCTGCGGACAGGCGGTGGTTATCGCCTGCACGGAATGCGCGGCGACGCGCCGGCGCGGGACGATCTGCCCGCGGTCACCATCGACGATGTGGGCCATGTCTTTCTGGGCAGCCTGCAGTATCTCTTCAGGGATCAGGCGACGGTGGCGGTCACGTTCTCACAGGGGTTCAGAGCGCCGAATCTCAACGAAGCCGTCATGCTCGGAGACACCGGCAAGTACTTCCATATTCCCAACGACGGCTTGGGGCCGGAGCGATCGGACACCTTGGAGCTACTAGCCCGTGGCCGCATCCGCGGTCTGACCATCGGGGGGGCGGCGTACGTCTCCCGGCTGACCGATGTCATCAAGCGCGAAGAGACCACCTGGGAAGGCGAAGACGTGGTGGACAATAAGCCGGTCGCCTGGAACGTAAACGGGGGAGAGGGGCTGCTGTATGGCATCGAGGGCCAGGCCAGCATCGAGCTGCATTACGGCCTGTCTGTCTTGGGGCACATCACCTACACCTGGGGCGAGGAGCGAGTCGACGGGGGCGAAGACATTCCTCTGAGCCGCATTCCTCCGCTCTTTGGACAGCTCGCGCTCAGGTACGACACGACGCTGAAAGAGAAAGTTAAGGGATACCTCGAGACCTTCGTCCGCGCCGCGG
>JAABTR010000211.1 GCA_011389755.1 Deltaproteobacteria bacterium
GACAGCTCGCGCTCAGGTACGACACGACGCTGAAAGAGAAAGTTAAGGGATACCTCGAGACCTTCGTCCGCGCCGCGGCGACTCAGGATCGGCTCTCAGCCGAGGACGAAAAAGACTCACGGATCCCCGAGGGCGGCACGCCGGGTTGGTGGACGTGGAATATCGCGATGGGCTTCAACATGAACGATCACCTGCGGGCCGGGGTCGAGGTGGAGAACTTGTTGGACAAGAAATACAAGTATCACGGTTCAGGCGTCTGGGCTCCGGGGACCAACGCGGTGTTGACGCTGGATTTGTCGTACTGAGGCCTTCGGAAAGGCATTGGAAAGACTGATACGGGACACTATCTGATGAGGAGAGAGACTTTTATCGCGCCTATACCGTCGCCGACGACGAGGTAGAGATACTCTTTAGAACCGGCGGTTGAAAAAGCGTGGGAAAAAATTCGGCTGTTCGCGGGGAGTCCGAGACCGTTTCCGCCGATGCCCTCGCAGTCAGAGCTGCTGAGGTGGGCGGCGCACCCGTCTTTGCCCGTGAAATCGGCCACACCAGAAGGACTCGGGTTCGATGTGCGAAAAACCGCGATGCCGTCGGTCTCGTTGTTGAAGCCGACGTAGAGATACTCGTCGGTGGCAGCCAGGAGGGAGATGTGGGTGTTGGGCGTGTTGTTGAATTGGGTCAGTGACGTATCCGAGTTCGTGTTGGCGGCCACGAGCCGCCAATCTCCGGGATCGCAGTCGGTGTCCGTGGCCGGAGCGGGGCCTGTCACGAGGTCGGGGGCGCAGGCCCACAGCTGAGGTCCTGCCTCGGTGTTGCGCGCGAAAAACAGCTCGCCCCCGAAGGCGGCCATGGCCGGGGCAGCCTTGTCGGCGGGCTCGAGGTTCGCGACTTTGTCCGTCGTCACCGATTCGAGGGCGCTGTAGTCGGCGCTGGTAGGCGTCACTTCGGTCCAGTGGTCGGGGTAATTGAACGCATCGAGGGGCGCGGCGACCGTGGACCGGGCGATCCCTCCGCTGTTGGCGATGTACAAGCGACCATTGTAGTCGAAGATGGCGTCGATCATCGACATATCTGTCGAGTGTCCGATGCCGGGGATGAGCTCAGCTCTGAGGGTACACGCGTCGTGGATCGAGATGTCACACGCCTCGTCGTGAGTTCTGTCGACGAGATTGCCCGCTGCATTGAGCCCGGTGCCCTGGGGCGCATTTTTGAGCATGACGAGGTAGGGCCTCTTTCCGCCGGTGTCGGGCGCGCCGATGTAGACTCTGTCATCAAAGACGTGCAGAGACGATATGCCCTTGGTCTGCGGTCCCATGACGGCGCTGAGATCCACGTAAGAGAAGTCGAGCGTCGCGTCGGTGTCCTTGGTCATGTAGATATAGTCCAAATCCCCCGACTCACGGGCGCCGGAGACCACCAGCCACTCCTCGCCTCGTATCGTCCCCGAGGTGAAAACGCCCCTGCCGTCTTCGTTGTCCGGTCCGCATGCGCCCGTTCCGACAGCGCATCCGGTGGTGCCGATGGATGGATATGGGGATTGAGCGTCGTTGGAGTGAGTGTTGTCTCCCGATGAATCTTTGAAAAAGGAGAACGAAGCCGGAGAAAACGCGCTGCTTCCAGGTGCCGCGTGGACGGCGCCGGTTCCGTCCGTTTGCGGTCCGAGCCAGATTTGCCCCCGGTAAGGAAAAACGAAGGAGTAGTTGCTCGAATCGCCCAGGGGATCGTCTAGCGATATATCCGTTGCGGTGTCTCGGTCAGTGTCCGCGACGGTATCCGTGCTTTTGTCTGTGTCTGTGTCCGTGTCGGTGTCCGGCCCGTAACCATGATCCGTTTCCGTGTTGGTGCCTGGGTCGGACTGACTGGTGTCATCAGCATGGATCAGGGCCTCTTCATGCAGCGGTGCAAGCTCATAACCGACACGGCCGCAGGAGCTCCACAGTGCGGCCATAAGAAGGTAAAAGATATGCGATTTCAACAAATCCATCGGATTGCAATGTTACCAGGATCGATAGAGAAACACCACAAGGTTCCTGCGGGCCGCGCGACCTCGAAATGCCTCGGAATATCCGTGGCTCTTCGTCGCCTTTGCCGGTCCAAGTCACCGAATAGTTGTTCGCACGTGTGTGAGACCATCGATTCTTTTTTCGGATGAGCGGTGTTATGCTGCGCGGGTGAATGTCATTCGGCCCCGTTACCGGCGGGGTTTTGTTTCCCGGAGGAGAAGATCTTGAAGAGCTCAAAAAATATTTTTATTTCCATTTTTTTCGCGGTTGGATTTTTGACGGCGTGTGGAGACGACGACACCGAGCTGGATGCCGGAACCGATAACGCCGGCGAGGGTGAAGGCGAAGGTGAGGGTGAAGGCGAAGGTGAGGGTGAAGGCGAAGGCGAGGGCGAAGGCGAAGGCGAGGGAGAAGGCGAGGGCGAAGGCGAGGCTGTGAATTTTGCGGGGCTGTGGGCCCAGAAGATCGTGATGGCCAACCTCATCAATGTGAGTGTTCCGGCCGTGGGCAACTTCAGCATGGACGGCACCAGCCGCGCGTACATCCTGGCGGAGGTGGTTCAAAGCGGCGACGATTTCATCGCCAAGACCACCATCTGCGACATCGCAAACGAGACCAAGCCCATGGCGGGCATGTCGATGGAGATCGGCATCCCCCAGACGTTCGTCGACGCCCTCGAGATGGTCGAAAAACCGATGACCGCTTCGGTCGGCGGCA
>JAABTR010000212.1 GCA_011389755.1 Deltaproteobacteria bacterium
CCGTCGCGGCGGGCAGCGACGCGGTCGATGCGGTCACGGCGGCCACCCCCTTGGGCCTGCTCACAGAGAAGGGGGTCCAGGCCGTGGAGTCCATCCAGACCGGCACCGATATTTTCGTCGGTCAGATCAACGGCTCCATCGGTGAGACGTCGGCGCTTTTTTTGCTCATCGGCGGCGTCGCGCTCTTGGCCATGCGGGTCATCACCTGGC
This sequence comes from Deltaproteobacteria bacterium, assembly GCA_011389755.1. Taxonomy (GTDB): domain Bacteria; phylum Myxococcota_A; class Polyangia; order JAAYKL01; family JAAYKL01; genus JAABTR01. The sequence continues at coordinate 211 of JAABTR010000212.1, forward strand.
ATATCCCGGTGACCTTCCTCGCCTCCATGGGCGTCTTCGCGGCCATCACCAACGCCATCGACCCCGGCCAGTACGCCGGCGCCACCTTCCACCTGTTCTCAGGCGGCGCCATGATAGGGGCGTGGTTCATGGCCACGGATTACGTCACCAGCCCCATGTACGCCAAGGGCAAGATCATCTTCGGAGTCGGCTGCGGGGTGCTCACGATGGTCATCCGGCTGTGGGCGGGGTATCCCGAGGGGGTCTCCTTCGCGGTGCTGCTCATGAACGCCTGTGTCCCGATCATCGACACCTACACGAGGCCCAAGAAGTTCGGTTTGGCGCAACTCGCCGAGCAAGGAGGTCGGTGATGCCCGAAACAGTCAAAATGCTCATCGTCCTGACGCTGATCTCCGCTGCGGCCAGCTTGGGACTCGCGGCCTTCAACGACTACACCAAGCCCGCCATCGCCGAAAACGAGCGGCAGTACACACTCAGCTCGATTCGCAAGGTCATCCCCGAGGCCGAAGACCCCGATCCGTGCACGCCCTCCGAGCCGAAGTTCGAAAACGCTCCGGACCAGGACGCCGTGTGTGTCGACGGGACAATGGTCTATAGAGGCCGCAAAGGCGGCGAGATCGTAGGCCTCGCCTTCCGCACCATCGGAGACGAGGCCTACTCCGGAACGATCACCACCCTCGTCGGGCTCGATGTGGGAGGCGAAGTGACCGGCGTCGAGATCATCAAACACGCCGAGACCCCCGGCCTTGGTTCCATCATCGAGGACTGCGAGTGGCGCTCCCAGCTCGTCGGCAACGATCCGAGCTCCATGGTTTGGAAGGTGGCCAAGGACGGAGGCCCCGTCGATCAGATAAGCGGAGCGACCATATCATCGCGTTCGGTCATCGACGGGATCGTGGACGCGATCGAGCTGTTCGAAAAAAAGAACAAAGAGATTATGTCGGCCGAGCCGATGAAGGACGGGGAGGTTTGCGATGGCCGCTAAGACGACCCACCTGGGAGAAGTTGTCAAGGGACTCTGGAGGGACAATCCGGTCCTGGTTCTGCTGCTGGGCCTCTGTCCCACCCTCGCGGTCACTAACTCTGCCTACAACGGGTTGGGCATGGGCGTGGCGACGTCCTTCGTGTTGCTCGGCTCCAACTTTATCGTATCGGTCATGAAGCCGATCATCCCCAAGAGCGTGCGGATTCCGGTTTACATCGTGGTCATCGCGACCTTCGTGACCATCGTCGACCTGGCCCTCAAGGCCTATCTGTACGATCTCTCGAGGAACCTCGGCCTGTTTGTCCCGCTCATCGTGGTCAACTGCATCATCTTGGGCCGCGCTGAGGCGTTTGCATCGCGAAACTCCGTGGGGCGCTCGATCCTCGACGCGGTGGGCATGAGCATCGGGTTCACGCTGACGCTTTTCGTGCTCGGAGCCATTCGTGAGATCATCGGTTCGGGCACCCTCACCTTCTTCCAGCTCGGCGAAACCGAGATCAAATTCTCGCTGCTCGGAGCGAACTACCCAGGCGTCCTGGTGATGATCCTGCCTCCGGGCGCGTTTTTGGCCCTCGGCGTCATGCTGGCGCTGCGCAACCTCATTCAAAAGCGCCTCGACGACAAGAGCGCCGGCTAGAGCCGCAGACGACCGATCAATCCTCTATCTCTTCGTCCTTCTCTTCGTCCCTGACCGTCTTTTTGAAGCGGCGGATGCGCTGCTGCTCGGTGGCCTTTTGCACCAGCTCCTTGGCTTTCTTGGACATGGCCTTTTGCACTCCGGCGACAAACACGTACAAGGTGCGCTCCATGTAGGTCGCCGGCTCCCAGGGAGCATCCTCCGCGCCTCTGACAGCATCCGGCCGAAAGACGCCGACTTGTCCATAGCCGAAACTGCCGGCCATACCCACGGTCATGTCGTACCCCTTGTCCCTAAAGCTTATCGACAGCGTGCTGCCGATTCGATTGACCTTGGTGAGCTGGGGAGACTGACTGAACTCCACATCGGGCGCCGAGCTGAAGTCGGTAAAGGCTCCGCCGCGAATCGTCCAGTGAGTATCGATTCTCCACTCTCCGCCGACGTTGATATTCGCCACCGGCCGCCTGACGATCTCGCGCACGACGCCGTTGTCGAACCACCGCGGCGAGGCGCTTGGTTCCTCTGCGTAGCGCCGCGCCACGGGATCGCCCCGGATGAGATGGTACGAGATGGGAAAATGAAAGGAGAGATCCAGGTCCAGGGTGAGGTCGTCATCCGGAATGTAGGCCACCCCGAGACGCAGCGACGCAGGATCGTAACCTGCGACCTTCAGGCTGTAATCGTCGGTGTAGTACTCGACGTAGTCCTGCGCACCTCCCGTCACGTTCGCGCGCCCGAAGGTCTGGTCCAAATGACCGCGGGTGGTAAAGAGCCCGGCCGTGTCGACGGAGATGCTCGGCGGAGTCAGCGTGAGACCGTAGCGCCACGGCCCCTTCGGGGACCACAGCACGCCAAACCTGAGAACCAACGAGACGTAGTCAATCTGGGTCATCGATTCGGTGGTGGCCAAATTGCCGCACTGGGACACAACGCACTCTTCCCGGCTCGTCTCGTCCTGAAAGCGGCTGCGGTTCAGACGGCGCGACCACCTGTTGTCGGTCATGAAAACCGAGAGACCAAAACCCAGCGTGCGATTCAAACGGTATGCGTAGGAGCCGCCCATCCACACCGACTCAAAGCTCTCCGAGAGGGAGTATGTCTCGGCATCGCCACTGTCCTTAGACTCCGAACGCCACTTGGTCTTGAGAAAAAAGGAATCCTGGTAAGGCCAGAGAATGGAAAACGCCAAGGCGTGGCGCTTGGGACCACCGCGGTGGATCCTCGGGCCGAAGTTGATCATAAAAGCGAGCGTGGACGGGAAATTGAATTCAGAGATGTACGCGAGCGTCTTGGCGTCCACACCGCCTCTTCCTTCGAGGACGGCGCCCTCGAGGACGGCGCGCCGAGAATCCGGGATGAAGCCGTCTTGGATGACGCGATAATACTGGCTGTAGACCTTTTGGCTCGCCGAGACCATGGACCCGGACGCAAAGACCATCCCACCGGGGTTGTAGTAGACCGCCATCGAGTCATCCACGGCGGCTGTGTAGGCCCCCGCCATGCCCAGAGCGCGCTCGCCGATGACATAGGGTTGGTAGTTGGTGAAATCCGCCCTGGCCTCCAGGGATAAAGACACAAAAACCGCAAAAACGACCGCGGTGACGGGCAAAAAGATGTTGAAACGCAAGAAGATCATTCTGCTCTCAGTTAACCTAAGTCTAGGCTCCACAGGTTTTCCGGGCAAACGGCAACCGCTGTCTTTTGCCGCTTGGGAATTTTTAGCAAATTTTGTTAATGAACCATTCATGCGCGTGATTTTTTTCTTCCCAGTTTTCATCCTGCTCGCGAGCGCCCAGTGTAACGGCTCCAAGGGCTCTTTAACATCGACCCGCACAGAGGCGGCGACCGCAAAGGATCGCAGCCAGGCGAGCCGCTGCGTGGTCCCGACGCCTTCCACGCCGCCTCCCATGGCCCAAAAAGCAAAGCGCTGTCCACCCGACCCCATCTTCGGCGGGCTCTCTTTGCCCACCGCCAAGGTCGTCTTTCCACAGGCCAAGGGCTCTGCCGAGCTCGTCGTGGAGGTCGCCAAGACAGCCGAAGAGACATCTCGGGGCCTCATGTACCGAACGCACCTATCAAAAAACCGCGGCATGTTGTTCGATTTTCGACCTCAAGAGCGTGTCCACAGCTTCTGGATGCGCAACACGTGCATCCCCCTGGACATGCTCTTCATCGACAAAGACGGCTTCATCACAGGCATCATCGAGAGCGCCCCTCCCTTGAGCGATCGCTCTCAATCCATACCGTGCCGTGTGTCTTATGTCCTGGAGGTCAATGCGGGTTGGTCACGGGCGCACGGGGTCAAGGCCGGCCAGACTGCGCAGCTGCCGCGCTGACCGAGGTCGAACCCTCGGCGTCCCCTTGGAGATAACGCCGAAACGAATCGAACGCGTAGTCACGACCCAAGAAATTTTTCACCATGTCGGCCGCGTCGATCTGACCGCCGGGCTCCAAGATGCTTTTCCGGTATTTCAAAGCGATCTTCTCGTTCATGAGGCCGGCCTCTTCGAACTTCGTGAAGATATCCTCGGAGAGCATCAAGGACCACATGTAGGTGTAGTACATGGAGCTGTAGCCCTCGAGGTGCCCGAAGTTCGCATAGACGTACGTCCCTTTTTCGAAGGGATAGGGGTTGTAGTCTTTTTGCACCTTTTTGAGCAGTTTCATGGGATCGAGCTTGGACGGGTCGGTGTTGTGGTACTCGAGCGACAACGCCGCGTAGAAGATCTGGCGCATCACGTGAACTCCGCGCCCGAGCTCGTCGGCTTCTTTCATGCGTTCAACCAGCGCCTTCGGAATCGGCTCCTTGGCCTCGTGGTGCTTGGCAAAGCCCGACAACACGCTGTGTTCCCAAGCCCAGTGCTCAAAGAGCTGGGAGGGGACCTCGACGAAATCCCACTCGCAGTTGATGCCCGAATGACTGGCCCATTTTTTTTCTCCGGCCAAAAGGTGGTGCATCAAGTGGCCGAACTCGTGGAACAAGGTCACCACGTCTTTGTGCTCCATCAAAGCTTCGCTGTCTTTTGACGGCTCGGGGAAGTTGCACACCAAGCTGGCCGACGGCAGCTGCCGCCCCTTGAGCCCTATGTAGAGAGGAAACATAGCCGCGTGGCCGTACTTTCCCTCTCGCGGATGCATGTCGAGGTAAAACCGCGCGATCTTGCGGTCGCCATCGTAAAGGGCATAGGCCTCGACCTTCTCATCCCAAATGTTCTCGTCCTCGATCCGCTCGAACCGGACGTTGAAAAGCTTCGCCGCCACATCCAGCACGCCCTCTTTGACATCTTCGTAGGGGAAGTATTGCCGGACCTTCTGAGAATCCACATCGTGTCTTTGGGTGCGAAGCTTGTTGACGTAGTAGAAGCGGTCCCAAACTCTGAACTCTTTCGCTTTTTTCTCGTCTTTCTTCTTGAGCGCCAGAAGGTCTGCGAGATCGGCTTCCATCCTGGGCCTGGCGATCCCCGCCACCTTGTCCAAGAACTCCCCGATGGTCTCGGCGGTGCCGACCATCTTGTCCTCGGCGGTGTAGGCGGCCCAGCTATCGTAACCCAAGAGCGCGGCGTACTGCTGGCGCAGCTGGAGGAGCTTGCCCAGGTTCTTTTCGTTCTCGGGGTAGGCCCGGGACAAAAAGGCCAGGTACATTTTCTTGCGGGTGCTCTCCTTGGACGCGTAGGTCACCACCGGGAAAAAATGCGGGTAATCCGTCGTCAGATGAATCTTCCCGTCGTCCCCGGGGGCGCTTGCGGCCAGAAAGTCTTCGGGCAAGCCGGCGAGCTCTTTCTTGCTAAACAGGACCTCTTTTTTCCCTTCGCGTATCTCGCGGGCATACTCTTGCCCCACCTGGACCATCTGTTCGTGGATCGCAGCCAGCTTGGCCCGGGTCGCCTCATCCTTGTCCACACCGCCCCGGCGATAGTCGAGAAGCGCGTGGTCGAGAAAACGCTTAGCCGTAGCGTCTAGCGCTTCTTTGTCGAGAGCCTGCAACGCCGCATAGACCTTCGGATCCCGCTGAATCTCCGAGGAGATCTTCTTGAGGCGCAGCTGGCATTTCTCGGCGGCGCCGCGAACCTCTTTGTCGGGATGAACGTTGGCCACGAGATCCGTCATGGGGAGCGCGTTGTCGAGAGCCAAGATGAGATCGTTGAAGACCTCGAGCGTGTTGGCGACGGTGCGCTCCCCCTCTACCGCCAAGATGGTTTGCCTGTGCTGCTCAGTCAGCTCCGCGGCCTCTTCGCAGGCCGCCTCGACCTGGCCAGCGCTTTGCCAGATGGACGGCACCTCCACGATGGACCGGCCGGCCTCGCTTGTGTCGGAGGCGTCCGCTTCGACGGCGGCGCCCGAGTCAGCGAGGTTCTCCTGCGGTTGCGAGATGGGGGCCTTGGCTCCCGAACAGGCGGCGACCACGCAGGTCGCCAAGCCGACGATGCTCCGGCTCCAGATTTTCATATTGACTTCCTCCTCATTCTCGTTGATAGCGGGCCTTTTTGTTTCGCTGCGTGAGGTTATCACAAAGGCTCTGGCAACAAAACGCCGCTGCGCTCATAGACGAGGCAAAATCAAAATCTGAAGTACACTCATTCAAGCGGTGACGATCCGGGCGCTGTGCCAAACTGACGACATGATGGATTTCAACAAAGAAAACAACGACACGCTCGATGTTCAAGAGCGCGGCGAGTACCTCGTCGCCTGGCTTCGGATGGCCTTGGCCACAATCCCGGCCCTGTTCGCGATGGGGTATATCACGCAGGTATCCGCCGACCTGCGCCCCACCGTCTACCATTTATTGATAGCGATAGCCCTTTGGTGCTGCTGCAGCGCCGCCTACCTGCTCTTCGTTCACCGCCGCGGGTACTACGCCCCCTGGATTTCCTATCTCTCGATCGGTGTGGACATCGCGTTCACCACGTCTGCGCACCTTATAATCTTGACGACCGTGCCGCTCGGTTTCGTGAACAGCCCGGTCACGCCTTTTTACTTCGCCGTCATCTCCATGGCCGCCCTGCGCATGAGCCGCCGGTTCGTCCTTTTCGCTGGGTTCGGCTCAGCCCTCAGCCATCTGGCAGTGACAACACATGCATTTGTGGCCCATATGCCCGGCATGGTCGCCTCGGCCCCCTTCGGCGATCACCTCATCGAGATCAGCTACCTCGATGAGCTGGCCCCGGCGACGGTCATGATCGCCGTCTGCGTCATATTCGGCCACGTCACGCAAGAGCTTCGGCAATCGCGCAGGGACTACCGGGAGCTCTTCGAGAACGTGCCGGACGGGATCGCCATCTCGTCCGTCGAGGACGGGGAGATCCTCGCGGCCAATATCCGCTTCTCGACCCTCGTCGGGGCAGAGCGCAAACAGCTTCTGGGACAAAAAATCTACGATTTTTTCAAAATAGACCGGGCGGAAGACACCGATAAAATCACCTGGGGGCGATCCCAGCTCGAGAGTCCAGGCGCCCTGGAGCGGGCCGATGGGACCGTCTTACAGGTCAAGACGCTGACCACGCCCATCAAGTATCTCGGTCGAGATTGTATCGAGATGAGCTTTCGAGACGTCACCGAGCAGGCGAGGCTCGCCCGCCAGCTCATCCAGTCCCAAAAGATGGAGACCCTCGGCCGCTTGGCCGGCGGCCTCGCCCATGACTTCAACAATATCCTGGGGGGCATCCTCGGAGCCTCGTCGCTCGTCGAACGATCACTCAAAAGGATCGATGATCTCCAGGCGCGCGAACGCATCGAGCACCACGTCTATGTCATCCGCGACTGCTCGGAGAAGGCCAGGGACGTGGTCAGTCGCCTCATGTCGTTCTCCCGCAGCAAGCAAATGGAGCGCGACCCAGTCGATCTGTGCCGGGTCATCACCAACGTCGCCACCATCTGCCGAAACACGTTCGAAGAGGCGGTGGTCATCGAGACGGATCTGCCCGACTGCGCCGCGGCGACCGAGGGGGATCAGACGTCGCTGACCCAAGCCTTGTTGAACCTGTGTATCAACGCCAAGGACGCCATGCCAGGGGGGGGCACGCTGACGCTGATCCTCCGCCCCCCCGACGAATCAGACACCGGCAGCCTCGACCTTCTGACTTCGGAAGAAGAAGACACATGGGTCATCGAGGTCAAGGACACCGGCGTGGGGATCCGCGACGAAATTTTCGGGCTCCTGTTCGACCCGTTCTTCACGACAAAACCCGAAGGAGAGGGGACGGGCCTGGGCCTGCCGATGGTGTACACGATCATCAAAGGCCACAAGGGCGAGATCGACGTGCGCACCCAGCTCGGCGAAGGCACCTCGTTCGTCTTGTTCTTGCCGAGCGCCCGCCCCAGCATTTTGCCCGAGACGGACCCAGACGCTCCTTTGCCCCTCGGGCAGGGCACCGTGCTGGTCGTCGACGACGAGGAGGTGGTCCGCTCCTCGATCTGCGGCATGCTCGTGGAGCTCGGTTACACGGTCCTGCCCGCTTCCAACGCCGACGAGGCGATGGCCTTCATCAAGGACCCGGAGATCCCCATAGATCTCGCCATGCTCGACATCATAATGCCACGCGTGGACGGCATCGCCCTGCTCGCAAAGATAAGGGCGGGGCGGCCGAAGCTGCGGGCGTTGCTCATGTCCGGATACTGGGGCAAGGAGCGCACCGCGCCTTTGAACACGCTCGGCGTCTCGGGTTTTTTAAAGAAACCGTTCTCGATGAGAGAGCTCGCCGTGGGGGTCAGCGAGGCCATGGAGCAAGGCGATTGACCCATTTTGTACTTTAACCGCGTTTTAAGATCAAAGGCCCTCTAACCTTTTTACCGACTCTGCCGATAGTACCTGTATGTCTATGAGATTTCCGACCTACAAGAACTCAAATCCGCCCGTAGTCCTTTGCGTCAGCGACGACACCGCCTATCTCAACACGATCCGGCGAAACTTGGGAGAAGCGGGTTTTTCGGTGGTCTCTTCTCGGAGCGCCGCCGAAGCGACGGAGCTTACGGCCGAATCCGAAATCGACGCAATCTTGTGCGACTACAACCTCAAGCAAATGGACGCCTTGTCCTTGTACGAGGTGCTCAAAGACAAAAACCCAACGAGCACTCCGCCGATGCTCGTCATCGCCGAGCACTTCTCTGAGCCGCTCGAGTCGAAATGCCGCGCGGCCGGCACGACCGGGCTGCTGGTAAAGTCGGAGAACGTGGAAGAGCTCATCGGTCGCGTCACGATGATGCTCCACGACGAGGACAAGCGCTACTACGTCGAGCGCACCTCGTCGCGGCGCAGATTCAAAGGCGGCACCGACTCTCTGACCCGAGTGGCGACAAAGGAACACTTCAACAGGCGCCTCAATGGAGAGTCCGTCGCCGCGTATCGAGATCACTCGTACTTGTCGTTGCAGTTCATCATCCTGGATGACTTCGACAAGATTCTGTCGCAGTACGGTCCCTCGAAGGCGGACAACACCCTCTCGCAGGTGGCGCGACTCATCGAGGGCGAGCTGCGCTCTCGAGACTGCGTCGCGCGGTATGCCGAGCACACCTTCGCCGTCATTCTCCCGGACACGCCCCTCGAAGCCGCCACCGCGGTCGGACGTCGGCTCCGCCGCCGGCTCGCCACCAGCGAGTTCGGAGACCTGGACCAGCCCATCGCCATCACGGTGAGCGTAGGCGTCACCTGCCGCCCGCCGGGCACCCAAATCGCCACCAATGAGATGATCTCCCAGGGGCATCGGTCCGCGAGCGGGGCGCAGATGATGGGAGGAGATAAGGTCCTTGCCGACAACGCGCTCACAGGCAGCCCGCTCGTCCTCGTGGTCGGAGATCCGACCGGGGAGACAGGCGCCATCGCCAACGGCCTCGAGGACTGCAACCTCGAGCTTCGCATCGCCACCTCTTCGCGGGAGGCGCGCAAGCTGCTCCACGATGTGCCGGTCGCCATGGTCGTGGCCGAGCAAGGTGTCCCCGGCGCCGAAGACGGCATCGACCTGCTCGCCTGGATCCGAAACCAGCACCCCAATATCCGGCGCGTCCTCGTGTCGGACTTCGTCGACCCGCGCCTGATGGCCGGGGCCGTCAACAAGGCCGCCATCCATTACTACATCGCGGTCCCCGCCAACATCTCCGAGCTCCCCAAGATCGTCGACCAGCTCCTCTTCTCCTAAGGCCTCGAAATCACCGCGCCATCGTCACGGCGCGATCGGCCCGAACGTCCAACCGAGACTCCCTGTCAGCGAGGTGTCCAGCCTCTTGACGCCGTCTGATGGCCGCGCGTCGTAGGCGACGGAGTAGGTCATCTTGAGCGCGAAGCCGGCGGTGATGTTCACCGCCACGCTCGCGTCGCAGAGCGCGCGAAAATCGGCAGCGGCCCCGATTTTCGGTTGAAAATACCCCACGGCCAAAAACTCCAAGTGCTCTGCCCACGAATAGTGCACGGCCAAGTAGCTCGACATCCTGTGGTTTCGGTACTCATCTCCGGCGTCTTCATAGACGGCGCCCTGGGCAGCCCCTCCCCGATCCAGCGCCTCGAGCTCGAACATGTAGGAGACGCCGCCCGCGCCGCCCAGGCCCCAAGAGGTGTCGAACCCCAGACGCGGCCCGGCGCCCACGAGCGCCCGAGCGCGAAGACGGCGGAAGTCGCTGTACTCGTACTGGGCAAACACCTCCGGCGCCAACCAATCCAGGATGTCGTATCGGTAGCGCGCGTGGATCAGGGCGTGGCGGTCGAAATCCACCCCGCCGATGGAGGTGTCCTCGCCATTCCATAAAAAATCCCAGCGGTTGCGCTCGTAGCGCATGCGGGATCCGAGACCGCCTTCCACCGAGAGCTTCCGCGTGTTCCCCGTCTTCCAGTCCAGCGCCCCGGATATCTCGCCTGACAGCCCATTTTCGTCGTCGGGTACGAGCCGGGAGTGCACGTTGACGATGGCGCAAGGTGCTGGCGAGCAAAAAAGCGCGGCAGCGGCGAAGAAGATCGCTGTCGAGGTCCTTCGAATCCACATAAAGCTATTCGAAAATCTCGATGACAACGGCGGTGATGTTATCCTTGCCGCCGCGATTGTTGGCCTCTTGGATGAGCGTCTCGCACGCCTTCGCGGCTCCGAGCGCCAAGATACCCGAAATCTCGGAACGCTTCACGTAACCGTGCAGGCCGTCTGAGCATATCAAGAAACTGTCGCCGGGGGACACGGAGACGATCTGCGTGTCGACCTGGACGTAGTCCTTGTTGCCCACCGCCCGGGTAATGACGTTCTTGTGGGGAGAGTACTTGGCTTCCTCCGGGGAGATGATCCCCTCGCGGATCTGCCAGTTGATGAGCGTGTGATCCTCGGTCAGCTGCATGGTCTCGCCGTCGCGCACGCGGTAGATGCGCGTGTCGCCGACCTGGGCCGTCACAGCGTAAGATCCGGCGATGATCATCGCCGAGACCGTGGTCCCCATCCCCTGGTAGCTGGGGCTCTGCTCGGCCATGCCGAACACCAAGTACGTGGCGGCCTGGACAGCGCTCTCGAGCAGACGACAGATCCCGCGAGAGGTCCTCTCGGTGATGGGATTGGAGCTGAACTCGTCGACCACGGCCCGGTTCCGGACCACCATATCGTGTATCGCCTGGACCGCTTCGCGCGCTGCCACCTCACCGGCGGCATGGCCCCCCATACCGTCGGCCACGACGTAAAAACCAAGGTCGTCGTCAACGAAGAACGCGTCCTGGTTTTTTTTACGGCGCTTGCCGATGTCCGTCTTGGCGTCCGACTTCATCCGCATGCGTATAGACTCCTTCAAAAACAAAAAATACAAGCGAGAGGGATTTTTACTATAGAAGCATCCGATACGCCACCGCCCACGCAAGAAAAAAAACCCCGACAGGTTAAGAAAAAAGTTTCATAGACGTACAAACCCTAAGGAAACACTTTCATCAAACGCCTGGGAGCAACCCTTCGATGGCCACCCTATTCGACAAAGACGCTTTCCTCGAGCGCATGCTCGGCGACTGGGAGCTGTGCTTGGAAATCATGGATGACTTCTTGTCCGATATCCCCGAGCAGATCCGCTTTGCACGCTCGGCCGCCGCCGCCGCCGACCTGGAAGCGCTGGAACGACAGGCGCACTCCATCAAGGGCGCCTGCGCCAACGTCGCTGCCGAAGCGCTGCGCACGATCGCCCACGAGACCGAAAAGCTCGCCAAGAGCGGCCGAGTCGAACAGAGCGAGGAGAAAATTTCGGACCTCGAAGAGGTGTTTGAGCGGACCAGGGCCGAGATGGTGGCCTGTCATAAAGCGTCTTAGCGCTCAGACGCCTCCATGACGGCGCGCAGCTCGTCTATCCGCCCTCCTGGATCGGCCGATGCGTTGATATAGCGCACCGCGCAGACGTTTTCGGCTCCCGCCGCGAGCACACTGCCCAGGTTCTCCAAGTCGATGCCGCCCAGCGCCACCGCCGCGACCGTCGCCACATCGAGCATGCGACGCAGACCGCCGGTGCCTATGACCGGATCGGGTTGCTTTTTCGTTGGGGTGGCGAACACCGGCCCCACTCCGATGTAACTCGGGTCGAGCGCGCACGCGGAGGCGGTCTGCCGGGGATTGTGGGTGGACAGGCCGATGATCGCCTCGGGCCCCAAGGCCGCCCGCGCAGCCTCGAATGGAGGGTCGTCCTGACCCAGGTGAACGCCGTCGGCTCCGGCTTCTTTGGCCACATCGATAAAATCGTTGACGATGAACAGGCTGTGTCCTCCGATGATACGACGCAGACGAACCGCCGTCTCGAAGACCTCGTCAGGAGGCGCGTCCTTCATGCGCAGCTGGACGAAACGCACCTTCTTGGCGGTCATGACCTCTGCCAGGCGCTCGTAGCCGACCACCGGATTGGTCAAGATACCGTAGAGTCCGAAACGCGTCTCGATTTTCATCTCATCTCCTCAGGCATGAGCCGAAGGCGACGATAATGTTGCCCGGCCGCAGATGTCAACAGCTCAGGCTTTCACAAAAGTTAGGTGTCTGGTTCCCAAATCCTGCACACGAGGACGCCGCAACCCACTTGAAACCCGAGGCCATATCGTTATAACGTCAAAGTTCGAAAACATTAATGATGGCAAAAACATCAACTCGAGGCTTTAAAAAAGTGAGCTCCGACAACGACCAGACAGCGCCTTCGGATGACCGCTGCGAAGATCTCCTCGAGCTGTTCGCAGGCGATAACGAGCCGCTTTGGACCCTTCTGCGCAGCGCCCCGGTCTCGATATGGATGGTGGATATGCAGCGCATTGTCCGCTTCGTCGAAGGCAGCGTCCACAGGCGTCTGGGCTGGCCTTCCGAGCGCCTCATCGGCCGCCCGGTGCTCGACATCTTTCCCGATCTGGCCTACTTCGAGGACACCATCAAAAAGCTGAAGGTCGGCAAAGAGGCGACCATCACCTCCAAGGTCAACGACCTCGTGTTGGAGTCACGCATCGCGTGGTCCCGCTCCCGAGACGGTGAAATCAACGGAGTCGTCGGGGTCACCAGCGACATTACTCAAAAGACCCGCTTCCAAAGCGCCTTGAGCAACGAAAAACAGCGCATGGCCGTCACACTCTCGAGCGTGGCCGACGCCGTCGTCGCGACCGACGCCCATGGGCGCATCATTCAGATGAATCCGGTGGCGCAGCAGCTGACCCACTGGTCCGAAGCCGAAGCCATCGGACAAAGAATCGAAGACGTGGTTCGTTTTGCAGACGAAAAGAACCGGCTGACCTCCAACAACCCGGTGCACAGCATTGTCACCAAGCAGATCGAGGGGCCGGTGACCGACGCGGAGACCCTCCTTGTTTCGCGAAACGGCGACGAGACTCTCGTGTCGAGCCACTGCTCGGTCATTCGCTCCAGCGAGGGCGAGCTCATCGGGACCTTGCTGGTGTTTCGCGACATCTCCCGCCAGCGGGTCCTCGAAGAAGAGCTGCGGCGCATCGAGAAGCTCGAGTCAGTTGGATTGCTCGCCGGAGGCATCGCCCACGATTTCAACAACCTGCTCACTTCCGTCCTCGGAAATGTCAGCCTGGCAAAGAGGCGCGCGTCCAAGGACGAGTTCATCTCCGATCGCCTGGATGAGGCCGAAAAAGCCATACATCGCGCCAAGGAGCTGACGAATCAGCTGCTGACTTTTTCTCGGGGCGGCGCCCCGATCACCACGACAACTTCCGTACAGCCCCTGCTGGAGGAGGCCACCGAGTTTGCCCTCTCCGGCTCGGCATGCCGAAGCGATTTCCAGTTCGGCGAGGGGCTGTGGCCCGTGGAAGTCGACGAAGGGCAGATCACGCAGGTCATCCAGAACCTGGTGCTCAACGCGGTCCAAGCCATGCCCGGCGGCGGCACCGTCGGCATCCGGGCAGAGAATCTGTGCGGCAACCAGGACGACGTCCCGCTCATGCCCGGCCGTTATGTAAAGATCTCGGTCAGCGATGAAGGTGTCGGCATCCCCGAAGAGCACCTCGACTACGTCTTCGACCCCTACTACACCACAAAAGAACGGGGCACAGGGCTGGGGCTCACCACGACCTACTCGATCATTCGGAGGCACGGCGGACACGTCAGCGTCGAATCCGAGCAAAACCGAGGGACGACTTTCCACGTCTACCTGCCCGCCAGCGAAAAGCGCATCACGGCTCAGCTGAAGCCGCTGACCGAAGGGCGCGCCTTTAGCGGTCGGGCCC
>JAABTR010000213.1 GCA_011389755.1 Deltaproteobacteria bacterium
CCGCGTGGCACCTTGTCCCACTGGTGTGTGATCCGGGACGGCAAGCTCCAAAACTATCAGGCCGTCGTGCCCTCCACGTGGAACCTCGGGCCCCGCGATGACAAGGGCTCTCTGAGCCCTGTGGAGGCCTCTCTCGTGGGCAACCCCATCGCCGATCCCGAGCGGCCCCTCGAGGCGCTGCGCACGGTGCACTCGTTCGATCCGTGCTTGGCGTGCGCCATCCACACCGTTGATCCCCAGGGACGGCCCGTGGGCAAAGTTCGCGCCATTTAAAGAGCGCTCTCGTCACCGCCCGCCCTCGGTTTTTGTATTCTGCTATTGAAACTATTGCACAAGACAAATTACTGCATTTCTAACGACGGGGCCGTAATTAAAAAAAATGGCGTTGGAAAAATCGAGTGTACCTGGAAAAATTGCCTGATTTAAGGCGGAATTTTCAGTGGATACGCAGGGTTGGGTATCGTGATGGCGGGCGTTGCAACTGCCGTTGACACAAATGACAATGCGCACTAAGAAAGGATTCAAGCTATTGGGACTGCAATGCTGAGTTGTAGTCATTTTTGCGAATTAAGAAGGAAGGTGTCGTGATGGAGAAAGTGAACCGCGTCTTGTGGACCGCTTTTCTGGCCTGCCTGCCGCTCTCTTGCCAGACGAATGACCAGGTGACAGGCGACGAGCCCATCGAGGCCGGCGTGCGAGAGTTAGCGCTGGACAATGTCGAAGAGCCGCCGGAGGATATGTCACTTTTATCTCTTGGTCGAGAGGCCGATTGGCGCGAGGTCGCGGATCTCGTCGAAGATTTGGGCGGACAGGTCTTCCACGTGCTTCCGCCTCGGTTCATCGCGGCCCAGGTGCCTGCCGCTGCCAAAGCCATCTTCCAAGACCACGGCGTGGAGGCTCGCTTCAGCCGGGCCGTCGGCGAAGAGGACTTCGACGCGCTGACAGACGCTCAGAGAAGCTTTTTGCGGGTCTTTAGCAGTCGTTACTACAGCGATGAGCTGCCGCCGCAAAAGAGAATACAGCCCACCTTCGAGCCGGTCGAAAACGGCGAACCCTGGGAGACCGAGGCCGAGTCCGAGCGCCGGGAGCAAGCAGACGCGGCCCTGAAGGCCGCAGCGGCCACGGACTCCATCGAGGACGATATTGAGGCCGAGCGTTCGGTTTACGTGCCTTACGCCGCCGGCACCATCGCGGTCTCGGTTTGGCTGCCCGAGTCGAACGGCGCGGCGGAGCCCTCCACCGAAGACTGGACCCAAGAGCAGATTTTGGAGGTCTATGCCAAGATTCAAAGCGCGCTGGAGGCTGTCAAGAGGCACGAACCCCAAAGCGGCCTGCGCTTTGTCATGCATTACGAGTCGGCTCCAGGGCGAGGTGGGCTGACCGGGACCATCGATCACGACTGGGAGTTTGGCAAGCAGGCCAACTGGGGCGCAGGAAACAACGAGAATCGCTCCAAAGCCCAGATTCTCGGCCGCCTGCTCGATCGCGAGGTGGGCGAGAGCGAGACCTGGTTCGCCATGAAGGATTACGTGAACCGGGTCCGCGACATGTACGCGGCCGACGGCGTCTTCGTGGTGATCGTGGGCGCGAACGGCAACGGGACCGCCGGCCTGCGCGCCCACGCATCGATAAACGGGCCGTCTACCACCTTGCACAGCCTGAACAGCTGGCGGGTGTTCATGCACGAGTTCGGTCACATCTTCGGAGCCACCGACGAGTACTGTCCGGACGCGTGCCGCACGCCCACCGCGACGCAGGGTTACCTAAGCGCCATCAACGCCAACGCCACTTACAAGAAGGGCAGCGGCGTCGGCATCAACGACGGGCAAGGGGAGAACCAGCCATCGCTGATGATGTACAACGTGGTCAACGCAGTGAACGGTTACACGCGCGGCGCGTGGGGCTGGCTCGATGTGGACGGGGACGGCATCGTGGATGTGCGCGACACCTCCCCCCGAAGCCGGCTCGAGGCGACCGAGCTCGATGGAGAGGTCTTCTTGACCGGATGGATCGTCGACGTCCCGGCCGCGCGCCGCTATGGAAGCGGCTTCTCGGTCAACCGCATCGAAGCGCTCGAGTACCGCTTTGCCGACGTCGAGGGGTGTCCGTGGTTCGAGATCCCGGTGCACAAAGAGACCCGGGGGCGCCAGCGGGTGGAGCTGAACCTGGGCGCGCTGCCCGCGGGCAGGCACGCGATCGAGGTCCGCGCGGTCAACTCGGTGGGCAACGTGGAACTGGCGCCGAGGACCCTTTTTGTCGAGGCCACGGGCGCCGGCAGCGCTCCGCACGTCAAGCTGGACGCTGCCTTGGCCTACGGCTCGGTGGCGAGCGAGTTCTCCCTAACCTTGGACGCGTTCGATCTGGATGACGATTCGCTGGAGCTGAGCTTGGATTTGGACGGCGACGGCGTGTTCGAGAGGCCCGTGCCGGCCGGCGCCGACATCGCGAACATTGCGGTGAGCTTCGACGAGCCGGGCAGCTATCTCGTCGGCGCCCGGGCGGTCGACGCGCATGGAAACGAGGCGATTGCCACCAAGAGACTGTTGGTTTTTGACAAGAACGCCCCACCGAAGCTCGAGCTGGCCGCCGCGGCCGGCAACCCCGTCAATGGAAACATGCACGTAGCCGGGCGCTTCGATGTGGCGAGCTACGAAGATCCGGACGGCGACGAGGTTCTTTTAAATTGGATCGTGGAGATCGCGGGGCAAATCGGCGACGAGCGCCGCGTCGAGACCGGCTTTGGAGACAGCGCGAGCTTTACGGCCGAGTTTCAAACACCTTTGAGCCTGCGCCAAGTGGCACTCAACCCGTTCGGCGATGACAAGGAGCTGGTGCCCGAGCTGATCCGGGATATTGCGGTCGTGGGCGACGAGATGCTGGCGTTCGGGCTGGGTCACATGGGCATCGCGTTGGTGGATATCGCGGACCGCGAGGCCCCGGTCATCGCGAGTCGTCTGGGCCTCGAGACGGCCGCCAACCACCTGCACGTCAGAGGCGACAGGCTCTACGTGCTGGGGGGCCAGCTCGCCATCGTCGACATCGCAGATCCCTATGAGGCCAGGGAGCTCAAGCAGCTGTGGACCCAAACCCATGTTCGCACCCAGCGGCGACAAGCCGAGGCGCAGATTTGGACTGGGAGCAAGGGCGCGCGCCACGAGTTTTGGTTCGAGCACGACGAGAAGATCGATGTCGTTCAGGTCAAAGTCGCCGTGCGCTTGGAGCAAAACGCCATCGTGAATATCGAATTGTTCGGCGATAAATCGAACAATTTTGAACCAGTGCGCCTCCTCGAGCGGCAGGCCATGACCGCCGGGCGGCATGTCTTGAGCTTCAATTCCAGAAACACGCCTGAGCTGGCGGAGCTCCGGGGCCGTTTCGGTGGAGGGAACTGGGCGGTCGCCGTCAACGCCGACCCCGGTGACGGTGTGGTCCCCGGCCCCGCGGAACCAAATCTAGTGGGGGTCTTGGAAGAGTCGCGAGTGCGCCTGCGCACCAAACACAACGCCGCCCCGGTGCTGCCGTCGCCGCAGCAGGTGGTCGGAGTCATGGGCGAAGGCTATGTGGTCGTCGCAGGCGAGGGGCTCCAGGTCATCGACGCGTTCATACCCGAGATGGCCCGGGAGATAGCCCGCCTCGAAGGAGATCCGCTGGTGGGCGCCGAGCTCGTCGGGTCGACGGTGGTTGGGATGACGCTTGCGGACCCCAAAAAGAAAAAAGATGCGTGGTCGCATCTCTTCTTTTCCTTTTGGCCCCGTGTCGAGGGGCTCTTCGCCGTGGATCTGAGTCTGCCGTTTTTGCCTTACGTGTTGCGCATGGAAGAGGACTACGCAGGCTACGAGCTCATCGTTGTGGGCAGCCGCTTCTACGCGCGCCGGCCGAATGTGGAGCCGGAGGGCTCGGATGGGCCCCGGGAGGTAACCACCGTGGGCAGCGTCGATGCGTTCATGGGCAGCGGCGCGTGGGAGCTGGGTCACACCCCGCTGCGGGTGATGGAGAATGCGTTCGGCGATGACAGGGAAGTCTACACGATAGGGGGCGGACAAACGCTCGTCTCGCTGGACGTCTCGGATCCTCGCGACATTCGTGTGGCCAAGGAGTACCTGTCTCCCCAGATGAGCCGCTTCGTTCGGCTGGGAGATCGCGAGCTCGTCTCCTCTTCCTGGGATGGGGTCTTCACCGTGGATCTCGACGATGTGACCAGCACCCTCTCTCGGGTCTACACGGTCACCTGCGAAGCCAAGGATTCTGCCGGCGCGATCACGCGGCAGGTTCGCAACGTCCACGTGATTCCATACGCGCATCCGCCGCGGATCACCGGCTTCGAGGTGCTGTCGGGACGCGACAGCGAGGACGACTGGCAGCTCAAAATCGATATCGAGGACGAGGACGGTCGCCCGAGCTGGGATCCCCACATGCTCGTCCAGGCCGATTTCGACTCGGACGGCATCTGGGACACCCCGTGGAGCTGGAGCGACGCAGCAGAGGCTGTCGTGTATCACCGTTTCCCAAACCCGGGCGTCTTTGATGTGACCTTCCGGGTGCGAGATGGTTTCTGGGGCCTGTCCAACGAGTGGACCGCCACGGTGGAGGTCCCAGCCAAGGTGGAGGTGCCCTGCGGCGGGGAATACGGCGATACCTGCCAAAAAGACGAATACTGCTTCGTCGAGACCGGCGACACCTGCAGCGATCAGAGCGAGGGGCTGTGCACGCGGAGGTCATCGGCCTGTGAGAAAAAGGGCGAGAGCTGGGTCTGCGGGTGTGACGGGCGCGACTACTACAACGAGTGCGACGCCATGCGCTCTGGTGTGAACATCGCCCACGAGGGCCGCTGCCCCGACATCGAGTGCGCCGCGAACGAGGAGTGCCCCAAGGGGCAGTTCTGCCGCTTCGAGACGTACAAAGAGCCCGAGCTCACCTGCGGCGGCGCCGGACCCGGCACCTGTGAGCCGACGCCCGAGTTCTGCTACATCCTCATGAGCGAGGAGCAGACGATGCCCATCCGCCGGGTCCTGTGCGGGTGCGACGGCCAAGAATATCGAAGCGAGTGCGAAGCGCACCGCGTCGGCGTGTCCATCATGAAGTACGAAAGCTGCGAGCCGCCCCCGCCCACCTGCCAGGAGACCGGTTGCAAAGAAGGTGACATCTGCATGATGTGTTTTGGAGGCTATGTGTGCATGCCCAAGGGCGCCATGTGTTGAAACTCACCAAGTCGGGTCCCTTAGGTCCCTTTTATCCCTTAGGTCCCTTTTGTCCCTGTCGTCCCTGAAGCCCTGAAACCAGTAATTTTTAAGACTTGAATCCGAGACCACCAGCCTGCTAGACGTCCCTTACAGACAATGGAAATTCCAAACACAGCAGACAAAGATCCCTTGCAAACCTGCGACGTGCTCGTGGTGGGAGGCGGCGTTGGGGGGCTTTGCGCCGGAGCCTTTTTGGCAAAGGCCGGGCTCGGCGTCCAGGTTCTCGAGGCTCAGCGGCGCCCCGGAGGGTGCCTCGCGGGCTTTGACCGCGGCGCGTATAGGTTCGACACCGCCATCCACTGGCTCAATTTCTTCGGCTCAGGCGGCGTGGTGCGTCACCTGCTCGAGCACGTGGGTGGGCCTTTTTTTCCGACTCCACCCCCCCGTGTGGTGCGGCGCTACGTTTTTGGCGACAGCGAGTACCGATTGACCCGCGAGCCCGACGAGCTCAAAGAGCGCCTCATCCGGGATTTCCCAAACCGCCGCGGCGGGCTCACCGCCTTTTTCGAGGCGGCGCGGAAGGTGGGCGACGCGTTTGCCGTGTTCGGCAACCGGATGCGGGCCTCGTCGACGATGGGGCTGGGGCGCAAGCTCGCCGCCGGGGTGCGCATGGGCCTCGAGGCGCGGCCGCTCTGGAAGTATTCGGGGCTCGAGGCCGAAGACGCTCTGCAGCGTCTGTTTGGGACGCCGGAGCTCGGGCGTCTTTTTTGCTCGGAAAAGCAGCTCATCTCGTGCCTCATGCCGGTCGGTTGGGCCTACTCGGACAACTACCATCTCCCGCCGCCTGGAGGCAGCCGCCGCATCGTCGAGTTCTTGCTCGAAGCGCTCGAGAAAAACGGCGCGCGGGTGGTGACGCAGACCCCGGTGACGCGGATCGAGCGCACTGGCGATCAGTTCGAGGTGACGTTCGCCACCCGGGATGGAAAAAGCGGCCGAGCGCGCTGCCGTTACGTGGTCTACGCGGCGGATCTTTTTAAACTGTATGACGAAATTCTCGCCCCCGGGTCTGTTTCGGCGAAGCGGCGCGAGGCGCTGGGCAGAGCCGACCTGTACGACTCGGCGGTGACGGTCTCTGTGGGCCTCGACGCTCCGGCAGAATCCTTCGGATTCGACGACGGGCTCACGCTCCTGGCCGATCCCGGGTACGAGCGGTCGGCCTATCACAGCGGTGATCCGAAAAAGACGGTGCTCAGCGTGTTGGCGCCGTCGGTGGCGGATCCCAGCTTGTGCCCGCCGGGCAAGGGGACCTTGACCGTCTTTGCTCAGACCGGGTTCGACCGGGCGAAGCGATGGAACGCGGACGCAGGGGCGCGGGACGAGCGCTATCGGGATTACAAGCAGGCGTACGCCGACATTTTGATAGACCGCGTGGAGCGGACGCTCGCTGCCGGGTTGTCAGGCCGCATCGAGGTGATCGACGTGGCCACGCCGGCGACCTACAGGCGCTACACCGGGAACACGGGCGGCACGATGATGGGGCAGCGCCCCACGAAAAAAAATATTTGTGCCCGCGTGGCGGGCTACAAGGGGCCGCACGAGAACCTCTTCATCGCGGGACACTGGGCCGAATACGGCGGCGGGATTCCCGCGGTGGTGCGCGCCGGGGCCAACGTGGGGGCGCTGATTCTAAAAAAAGAGAGCCGCTCGGCTTTCGATGAGCTCGTTTTGGCCCTGGAAGGCGTGTGAGCAACGCCTCGTGTGGCTCGACATGTGTTTCCTCCCTGGACGGACCGCGATATACTGCGGGCTTTCCCGCTCAAAAAAAAAGGAGATGCGCATGTCAAAAAAACAGCTTCACGTCTGGGCCGCGTCGCTCGCGAGCGCCGCAATCCTCACCGCAGTCGGTTGCGGCGGCAGTACGGGTGAGACCAAAGATCCGGCTGGAGAGTCGAGCTCTTCGGGTAGTGAGGAAACCGAGGTGAAAGCGACAAACGACAAGGAGCCCTCCGCCGAGGCGGGCGAGGGCAAGGGCTTGCAGGCAGATGGAGACTCAAAAGGCGGCGACGTCGCCCCTGGGACGGCCCCGAAGGAGTACGCGGCGAAGCTGGAGACGACAAAAGGCGACGTGATCATCGACGTCCAGCGCGAGTGGGCTCCCAAGGGCGCCGACCGTTTCTACACGCTCATCAAAGAGGGCTTTTATGACGACGTGGCGTTCTTCCGCGTCATCGACGGATTCATGGCCCAGGTGGGCATCAGCGGCGATCCCGCCCTCAACGAGAAGTGGAGCGACGACAAGATAGAGGACGACCCGGTCAAGAAGAGCAACACCCGCGGCATGGTGAGCTTCGCCACATCTGGGCCCGATTCCCGGACCACCCAGTTTTTCATCAATTTCGGCGACAACTCCCGCCTCGACGGCATGGGGTTCGCCCCCATCGGCAAGGTCCGCGACATGACCGCGGTCGAGGCCTTGCACGCCGGTTACGGAGAGGGGGCGCCTCGCGGGCAGGGCCCCTCCCAGCCGCGGCTACAAGCCGAGGGTAACCCGTACCTCAAAAAAGAGTTCCCCAAGCTCGACTACATAAAAAAAGCCGCGATCATCGAAACAAAGTGACCGCCGTCAACACCGCCGAATACGACGAAGCCTTCCAGCCGATAGACGTTCCCCAGACACCGTAGGATTTTTTTTGAAATTCAGGGCTTAGGGAACAAAAGCGCTATACTGTTACGACACAATAGAAGAAGAGGAGCGAACAGCCGCTCCCCGTTCGGTTCACGTCGTTTTTTTAGTAACCGGACGCGCGGTCGCCGATTTGGCCAAGGAGGACGAAGATGGGAAATGCTTTTGGGGTGCTGGTAAGAGCGGCACTTGCAGTGGTCTGTGCCTCGTGGGTGGGCTTTTTGGGTGGGTGCGGTGACAAGCCGGACGGTTCCGCCGACAGCGGGACGGATGTCGGTGGAGAAGGTGAGGGCGAAGGCAGCGACAGCGACAGCGACGATGACGGCCGCTTCGGCACCGATTCGAACGTCTGCGACGAGCAGGGCTTTGAGATCTCTGTCCAGCCGGTGTCCTTGATGGTTCTCATCGATCGCTCGAGCTCCATGGTCGACAACGATGCGAATCAGAACCGGTGGAAGATCGCGATGTCGGCCATCGAAAAGATGCTCTCGGGCT
>JAABTR010000214.1 GCA_011389755.1 Deltaproteobacteria bacterium
CTCCATGGTCGACAACGATGCGAATCAGAACCGGTGGAAGATCGCGATGTCGGCCATCGAAAAGATGCTCTCGGGCTGGATCGATCCCCGCATCGCGGTGGGCGTGGACGTCTTTCCGGACGGCTCAGGGCGCGCCTCGACCGGGGACATCGCCGACTGCGGTGTGAGTAACCCGGTGCAGCTCGACTGCGCGCTAAACAATGAGCAGAACATCCTCGATGTCTTAGGCGAGCTCGGAGATCCTCCGGACCTGGGGAACATGACGCCCATGTGGTGCGGGCTCAATAACTTCAATACCGCGAGCTACGCCGCCGGATGCCACGCGGACGGGCGGGAGGCCTACCTCGTCATGCTCTCCGACGGCAGCGACACCTGCGGCGAGGACTGCAACTGTCTGAACGAACCGAAAACATGCGGAGATCCCAACGCCGAAGAAAATGCGAGCAAAGAAGACCTCGAGCAGCTCTCTTCCAAGCTCCTCGGAAACGGTGTGCACACCATGGTCATCGGGTTTGGCGGCGGTGTGGACGCGTACAAACTCAACGGCATCGCGAAAAATGGGGGCACCGGTCTCGACAGCTTCATGTTCGCCGAGAACGAACAGCAGCTCGAGGCCGCGTTCCAGACGGTCTCCGATGCGGTGATCCCCTGCTCGTACGACTTAAAGACACCAAAAGCGTCGGCGGATCCGGACAAGGTCAATTTCTACTTCGGCGACGATCCGGTCCCGTTTTTCGAAAACGGCAACTGTGACACTGTCGACGGCTGGGTCTGGAAGGACGCGTCCCACACCGAGATGAGTTTTTGCGGTTCGTACTGCACCGAGCTCAAGTCTGGGAGTGTGGACAGTGTTTATGCCACTTTTGGATGTCCTACCTACGTTGTTGTTAAGTGAGATTGAGAGAGGACCAAAGCGACCAAGGCGACCAAAGCGACACAAGGGACGAAGGGACGGTCCCTCAGGTCCCTCAGGTCCCTCAGGTCCCTTTGGTCCCTGACACCGGCAGCATCACCGTGAAAATCACCCCCAACCCCCCGTTTTCCACCTCGATAAAACCGCCGTGCTGCTCTGCGATGCGCGACGATATCGATAGCCCCAGTCCGGTGCCCTCTCCGCCGGTGTGAAAGGGGTCGAACAGGTGCTCGCGCTCTTCTTCGGCGATCGCCGGGCCGTCGTTTTCGATGCGCAAGACGGCCATGGTTCGGTCGTCCTTGGTGCGTCTGGTCACGGCCACGTGGATGCGCCCGGCCTTGGGTTCCACTGCGCGGATGGCGTTCAAGGCGATGTTGAGGGCCACCTGCGCGAGTTGGTCCAGATCTCCGGGGGTCTCGATCGCTTCCTCGGGGATATCCGCGGTCAGCTCGATCCCCTTTTGCCGGCACTGAGCCCCCACGAGATCCGTCAGCCTCTGGGCGACGTCCCGCAGATCCAGCGTCGCGTGGGTCACCGCGGCCGGCCTGGCAAAGCTCAAGAAACGCTCGGAGACGGTCTCGAGGCGGTGGATTTCACTTTTGTGCAGCTCCCACATGCGGCGTTCTTCGGCGTCTTTGGGGACCAAAGAATCCACGATCTCGGCGGTCCCGCGCAGGGCGTGCAGCGGATTCTTGATCTCGTGGGCGATGCCGGCGACCACCTCGCCCAGGGCAGCGAGCCTCCCCGCGCGCACGAGCTGTGTGGTCAACCGGCGCTGCTCGGTCAAAGCGCGGAGGAGATCTTGTCGCCGCCGGCATTCCAGGTCGGAGAGGTGCCCCGCCACCGCACCCACGAGGAGGTAGAGGACGATTTCCAGCGACTTTTCGAGCTCACGGGCCGGATCGTAGTGGTGCGACGCCAAAAAAGCGTGGGGGAGGTAGGCGAGGGTGACCACCACCGCCACGATGAGCCCTCCCCTTTTGCCGGACCAGATGGCGGCGATGACGATGGGCAGGTAGTAGACCCGTCGCAGAATGTCGTGCACCCAGTGTTGCTCGTGGGGAGTCATGTAGTGAAAGAAGGTGATCGCCGCCACCGGAAGCCACACCAAAAACAGCAGGTCCGGCGCGAAGAGAAGGCGCGCCTTTTTCGAGCATTCGGCGATCCCGTCCGGTTCGCTCGGTGGCTCACTTTTTGGCGATGCCATACTTCTCCATCCTGTAGGCGAGCACGTGACGGGGCACGCCCAGGTACAGCGCGGCCTGACTGACGTTGCCGTTTTTTAGCGCCAAGACGCGTTCGATGACGCGGCGCTCGAGGTCGATGAGAGACAGACCGTCCTCGGGTAATGGAGGCCAATCGCCTCTTTCGAGGGGCGCGGGTGTGGCCCCGGGGGCGACCAGCGATGCGGGGAGATCCTTTGCTTCGATCTTCCCGTCTCGAGTCAAGATCGCCAGTCGCTGGCAGATGTTTTCGAGCTCCCTGACGTTCCCGGGCCAGTCGTGGCGAGAAAGGACCTCCATGAGCTCTTCGGAGACGCTGAGCTCCCGATCCATACCGTGGACATCGATGAAATGCTTTGCGAGGGGTTCGATGTCGCTGCGGCGTTCCCGAAGCGGGGGGATGCTCACCTCGATGACATTGAGTCTGTAGTAGAGATCTTCGCGGAACCGGCCCTCGCGGATCTGCTCGGGAAGATCGCGGTTGGTGGCGGTGATGACGCGCACGTCGACCGGGACCGCCTTGTCCGAGCCCACGGGGTCGATGATCTTTTCCTGCAAAACACGAAGCAGCTTGGCTTGGAGGTTGTGGGGCATCTCGCCTATCTCGTCGAGGAACAGCGTCCCGCCCTCGGCTTTGCGAAACCGGCCCTCCCGAGAGCTCGTGGCGCCTGTGAAGGCCCCTTTTTCGTGCCCGAAGAGCTCGGACTCCAGCAGCTGCTCGGGCATGGCGACGGCGTTTACGGCCACGAAGGGGCCCTCGGCCCGATTGCTGCGCACGTGGATGCGCCTGGCGATGAGCTCCTTGCCCGTGCCACTCTCCCCGGTTATCAGCACGGCGGCGTCCGTCTGGGCGATGCGGTCGGCCATCTCCAGAACCTTGGCCATGGCCTCTGAGCGGTGGATGATGGGACGCTCTATGCCCGAAGCTTTGATGCGCAACGAGCGGACCTCGGCGCCGAGCCTCTTGCGCTCGAGCGCCTTTTCGACCACCAGCAGGAGGTGGTCTCGGGAGAACGGCTTGCCGATGAAGTCGAACGCGCCGGCCTTCATGGCGTCGACGGCGAGATCCACGTTTGCGTAAGCCGTGATGACGATGACGGGCACGTCGTCGGATCTCTTTTTGATCTCGCGCAACAGGTCCATGCCCGACATGCCGGGCATTTTCACGTCGGTTATGACGAGATCCGGGCGGACGCTGTCGAAGCGCTCCAGGCCCTGGGCGCCGTCCTGAGCGCCGTGGGCGTCGTAGCCCGCTTTGCGCAGGTTAAACAGCCCCATCTCCCGTCCCGCGGTGTCGTCTTCTACGAGGAGTATCTTGGGTTCTTTCATGGGAAGAGAATATGGCAGCCTTTTGGGGGGTTCAAATTGCGCCGCCTTTTATTCGAGGTATTTCTCGGGATTCTGTTCGAATTGGGGTTTGCACCCCGGGCAGCAAAAGACATAGGTCTTGCCCTTGTAGGTCGCGGTGGGCGAGTCTTCTTTGACCGTAAAAACGTCTTTCATGACAGGACAGCGCGCCTCGGTCCCCACGGCGGGCTTTTCGTCGAAAACCGTGGGAATATTGGTGTCGACGTCGGCGCGTTCGGGCGCTTGGGCCTCCTCGGGTCCCTCGGATGGCTGCGCGTCCTCCAGGTTCTGTTGATGCACCTCGATGGCCTCTTTGACCTCTTCGGCCGCCCTCTCCCGGCAGGCCGAGGCAAAGACGACGAGGCCGAACAGCAGCGTCCAGGTCACGATCGGTTGGGTCTTCATTCCAAAGCTCCTTTTCTTGCAAAGTGAGGTCCTTTAGGTTTCCCGTTTGCCGGTTGAGCAAACAAAATTCGTACCAACTTCGCGGGGACACGAGGCGCGCTTTGCGGCTGGGCGAGTTTCACACAATTGTCGAGCGTCTCTGCACAATATTGTGAAACAGCCGCTCGGAGGGTTCGAATTTTCAAAACCGGGGAAGGTGGCACGCTCCTTGCCGGACCGAGCAGATGGGAAAGGAGGTGCTCATGCCTTTCACATGGATGCGCGCTTGGGCCGCGGCGGCAGCTTTTTTTGTCGCCCCGCTGTCGACCTCGGCGCTCGAAGGAGCCGAGCAGCTCGCCCAAGAGGCCGTCGAGTCGAACCCAGGGCTCGAAGAGCTAAGGGCCCAAAAGCGCGCCCTGGAGCAGCGAGTCGAGGCGGCCAGGGTCTGGAAGGATCCGCTCTTTTCGGTGGAATACTCCAATTTCCCATGGAATACGTGGGCCCTCGGCGATTCGCCGATGACCGGTGTTCAATTCAGGCTCCAACAGACCCTGCCGTTTCCGGGAAAGAACGAACGCCGGCAAAAGACGGCGCGCGCCCGCGCCGAGCTCGTGGACATCCAAAGAGCCGAGCTGGCAAACGAGCTGCGCGCGGCCGTGAGGCGCGGCTACTACGAGCTCGCGCTTGTCAGGCAGCTCGATGAGCTGACCCAGGAGCACATCGAGAGGGTGGGAGAGCTTCGCGAGCGGGTGCGTCTGCTCTACGAGGTTGGGCGGGGCGATCAAAAAGACGTCCTGCAGTTAGAGCTTCTGACGGCCAGGCTCCAAGATCGGCTGGGCGACTTCGACCGGAACGAAGCGGAGCTCGTGGCTGCGATTAACGCGGCGCTGCACCGGGACCTCGCTACCCCGATACCGACTCCGACAGCTCTGCCCCTCGTCACCCCGGAGGTGACCACCTCTGCCCTCGTAAAGCGAGCCGTCGAGCAGCGACCGGCACTGCGCGCAAAGGAGAAGCAGGCCGAGATCCATCGGCTCGCGGCGGCGCAGGAGAGATACGAGCGCTGGCCCGACGTCTCGGTGTGGTTCGGTTACCGCATGCGCGCAGAGGCGGGGATGGATGACGGCGTCGACCAGCTGTCCATCGGCGCTTCCGTGCCCTTGCCCTTCGATTTTACGGGGCGCAGCGGGGCGCTCGCCCGTGAGCAGCGCGAGCTCGCAAGCGCCACTCAGCTCGCGTCACAGGCGCTCGTCGATGACATCTCCGAAGAGATAGCAAAAGAGCTCGCCCGGTGGCGGCGCTCCTCAGCGCAAGCGCGAAGTTACCGAGAAACCCTCATCCCCAAGGCCAGGCAGACGCTCGACGCGGCGCTGCTCGCCTACGAGACCGACAGGGCGGATTTTTGGGCGGTCTACCGGGCCGAGCTGGAACTCATCGACCTCGAACGGACATTGCGCTTTGCAGCGGCCCACGCGCTCATCTCGCGCGCTCAGATCGAAGCGCTCATAGGGGCCGAGCTGGGAGCCGGCGCGGTGGAGACGAAAGAGCTTTCATCGACCCAGACACAAGTGAGGACCGACCCATGAAGCGCTTCGATATGAAAAAAAAACACCTCGTCATCATCTCAGTGGTGCCGGTCCTCATCGCGGCCGGCATCTACCTCATCTCCCGGTACACGGACGACGTGGAGACCGTCTCCCAAGACGTGGAGGTTGAGGCTCTCGAGCGCGCGGGCGATCACGGCGCACACCCCGCCGGCGCGGCGCAGCCCCAGGTCGACCGGTCTGAGCAGCTCTACACCTGCCCCATGCACCCAGAGGTGGTGCAGGAGGGTCCTGGGACGTGCCCCATCTGCAAGATGGACCTCGTCCCCATGAAAAAGGGGCGGGCCGGTGGGGCGGCCGTCAAAAGCAAAGAGGGAGGCGAGACATCCGGCGCCGGAGCGAGCGTCACCATCGATCCGGTGGTGGTGCAGAACATGGGGGTCCGGGTGGCAAAGGTCGAGCGAACGCCGCTCTTTAGGCAGGTGCGCACCGTGGGCGAGATCCAAGT
>JAABTR010000215.1 GCA_011389755.1 Deltaproteobacteria bacterium
TCGGCCCGGGTCTCGTCGAGGCGGTATTTGTCGAGGCCGAAGTCCAGCGGGTAGTCGAGGGCCAGACCAAACCACGGCGTGCCCGGGCCGTAGTTGTATCCATCGCGCAAAAACCACGTGTCTAGCCGCGGTCGACCCGGGGTGTAGCCGATCCGCCAGCCCCCGACGAGCAACAGGTTGGGCCAAAAATCCGCCTTTCGCATGCCCACCTTGGCCTTCATGGCCTTGACCGCGTGGCGGAGCGCCTCCAGCTCGGGGCGGCGGTCCAGCGCGAGCTGCTTGTAGTCATCCATCGGTTTCAGGGCAAAATCCCGCTGCTCCTGGGGCTTGTCGACGATGTCGATCCGTTGGGCGCTCGGTTCGCCAACCAGGAAGCGCAGCCCCGCCAAGGCGACGTTTTCGATTTCCTTTGCCTGGGCTTCATACTGGTCGACCTCGCCTTCGAAGATCTTGACCTTTATGAGGTCTATCTGAGTCGTCTCTCCTTCTTGGTTCTCGAGGTCCTCCTCGATCTTCGTGCGGGCCTTTTTGAGATAACCGCGTCCCTTGTCGATGGTGTAGAGCATCTCCCGGGCGCCCTCGATGGCGTAGTAGGCTTTGGCGACCAGCAATCGGATCTTGTGCTCGAACCGCGGAAGCTCAGCCTCTTTGGCCTTGAGGGCTTGGCCGACCGCTTTCTTGGAAGAGGTGATCTTGCCGAAGGTGTAGAGGGGGACCCCGCCGCGGATCTCGAACTGGAATGTCGGCCCCCAGGGTTCGGAGAAGTCGATCTCGTCGGGATCCCTCCGGTCTTCAGAGACCACGACGTAGTAAGTCTCCCCGGTCTCAGGGTCTTCTATCGGCATTCGTTTAATATCTTTGTTCGGGACGATGGAGGCAAAAGCGGCTATCTCGAAACGAGAAAACGGGGCCCAGGTCACCTGCGACACTTGGGCTTCGATGGCCTCGACCCGATGCCGCTGCGCCTTGAGCTCGAGGCTGTTTTGCACCGCCTTTTGCGTGGCTTGCTCCAAGGTGAGCCGAAGGGCCGAGTCGGCGTCTGCCGGGTCGCTTTTTGGCTCTTCGTCGGCGCGCGCTTCGACTCCGAAAGCCATCAAGATCACCAGACACGCGCACACCGCAGTAAACATGTTGTCAATCGTGTTCGTTTGCATCAGCGCTTTTATACCAGGCGCTACGGTCGGAGAAAAGGTGCCCGGGTCGCACTTTAGCGAGAATTGGTTTTGCCAACATCGTTGGCGGTCTCGTTGGAATAATGCCAACATGGTTGGTATGAAGCGTTTCGACGACAGTATCGAGGATGAGTCTGTTGGGGTGGTCATCAATGGTCGTTATGAGATCGTCCGCGTGCTGGGGCGAGGAGGGCTCAGTCGCGTCTTTGCGGCGCGGGATCGGGCGGGCGGGGGGCGCCTGTGCGCCCTGAAAGTGCTCGACGTCAATGCGCCGGGGACCCTGGCGCGTTTCGAGTTCGAGTGCCTCTCGCGCATCGAGAGTCCCAACCTGGTCAGGGTTTATGAGCTCGGGGTGGTGGACGGTGTCGAAAACGGCCGAGGCTCAATACACGAGGGGGCGGCTTTCCTCACACAGGAGCTCGTCGAAGGCCTCCGGGCGGATGAGTGGGCTCGAGCGCAGGACGGGGAGGGCAAAATAGCAGCGGTGGCGCGCCTGGGGGTCGAGATAGCACAGGCCCTCATGGCCCTGCACGACAGCGGGCTCGTCCACCGGGACGTGAGCCCGGGGAACATCATCGTTCCCAAAGACGAACGAGGCGCAAGGCTCATCGATCTCGGTTTGGCGCAAGAGGCGGACGCGGCTTCGTCTCGTCCCGGTGGGACGCTCGCGTTTTTGGCACCCGAGAGGCTCGAAGGACGCGGCGGCCCCGCGGCCGACATCTACGGCCTGGGGATGACCCTGGCCTCCCTTGCGGCAGACCGGGTCCCCGAGGGCCCCTGGCAGCGCGCGCAGAGCATCTTGGGAGATGAGCCCGAGGATTTCCGAAGGGTCATCGCGCAGATGTGCCGCGCGGAACCGAGCCACCGCATCGCGAGCGCGGGAGAGTGTGCCCAGCTGCTCGAAAAGCTCACCAAAACGGGCGCCCCGTCGCCTCGACGCAAAGGGGCGACGTTGCATGGCCGGTGCGAGCGAAAGCGACCCCTCCTTGTGGCGGCGAGCTTTGTCGGGCGTTCGGAGCAGGTGGAAGCCCTGGAATCGGCTTGGCTTGGGTTTACAGACGACGAAGCGAGGCACGAGGTTCGGGGGATGTTTGTGGTTGGTCCGGCGGGCGTGGGCAAGACCCGGCTGTGTCGCCACGTCATGGCAAGAGCCCAGCTCGAGGCGTGGCGGCAAGGTGCGCAGCCGGTGCAGGTGGTTCGGGTTGATGCCCGGACGCTCGGGAGCCGGCCGGGCCAGCCGCTGCCTGCGCTGCGTGGAGGCGCGCTCGTATTTATTGAGAACGCTCACGAGACCGACCCGGACGCGCTCGCCTCGTGGCCGGGCTTTGGGGACGAGACTTGCTTTTTTGTCGTTGAGCGAAGAGATTCGGTGGGCGCCTCGAGGTGGGCGGCTCGGCTCGGCTTCGGCGTCTTGGAGGTGCCCCCGCTGCGTCCGGACGAAGAGGCCCAGCTTCTCGAGCAGATAGCGGGTCCCGGTGCCGGCTCGAAGGAGACGCTGGGCGCCACGCGTCGGCTATCCGGTGGGCTGCCGGCGATGACGATGCTCGCGTCGCGGTTCGTCGGTGACGCGGCCTCCACATGGTCCACGAGTCAAAGCTCGAACCTCGCAGAAGATGACGAAAAGCTCGCCCTTGTGGGCCGAGCCCTCAGGCAGAGCCTGGATGGAGACGAGGCAGAGCTCCTCGAGGCCGTGGCGATCCTCGGCCTCGAGGCCCACGTGGGAAATATCGACGCCCTGCTTATGAAGGAAAACCCGATATCATCTGTCGCCGGCCTGTTTTCTCTGGAGAGCGGCGGCTGGCTCGAGCGCGTTGACAAAGAGCGTTTCGTCTTGCCTGGCTTGGTCGGGCGGGCGCTTGTCGCGAGCATGGAGCCCCGGCGGCGGCGTCTCTTGCATGGCCGAGCCTATGAGATGGCGGCCGACCCGTTTGAGCGATTCTGCCACGCCGACGGCTGCGGGGATGCACAGGCGATCTCACAGAGCTACCGCGGGGCCGTCGACGAGAGGCTGGAGCGCGGGGACCTGGACGGCGCCGTCTTTGTCCTGGAGCGCGCAGGGGCCGCCGATGACGACTTCGTTTTGTCGGACGGCGCCGCTGTCTACGCGCGACTCTTGCGGCGAGCGGGTCGCTACGAACACGCGCTCGAGTTGCTGGAGCGCCGGGAGGCTCGCGGGGG
This sequence comes from Deltaproteobacteria bacterium, assembly GCA_011389755.1. Taxonomy (GTDB): domain Bacteria; phylum Myxococcota_A; class Polyangia; order JAAYKL01; family JAAYKL01; genus JAABTR01. Next base: position 3,351 of record JAABTR010000215.1, read on the forward strand.
GAAGGATGAGGCCTCGGCGCTGGAGAGAGCCCGGGTCCTCCGCCTCGCCGGGCGCCGCGAAGAGGCCGAAGCGCTGCTCGAGGATCTGGTTCGGACCGCCGAAGCCGACACCGCGCTCTGGGCCGCGACCCTCTATGCGCGCTGCGCGTTCGACGCCGGAGACCTGGGCGAAGCCGCGGCTCGACTGAGCGCGGTCCCGGCGCGGGCGGACGCGTCTTTGGCGTCTGGCGGGATCTGGTCCAGCGCGGGGCTCTTGGCGCTCGCCATGGGGGAGGTCGACAGGGCCTTGCAGCTCTTTGACACCGGGCTCGAGGCGGCCGAAGCCGCGCAAGACCCGAGGCAGGAGGCCCGATACGCGAGTCTCTGCGGGATGGCTTTTCACCGCCGAGGCGACTTCAAAGAGGCGGCGTCGATGTACGCCCGGGCCGCCGGGCTGGCTCGGGGCGCTTCGGATCGGCACGGGGGCGCCACGTATGCGGTCAACCTGGCCTCGGCGCTGACCGAGCTCGACGATTTAAAGGACGCCCTCGCGGCCTTCGACGAAGGGCTCGAGCTTCTCAAGGTGTTCGGGCGCGATGCTGAGCTCGCCCAGGCGGAGGCGAACCGCGCCGAGCTCTCCTATCGTCTCGGCGATCTGAGCGACGCGCAGGAGAGGAGCAAGCGCGCCGCTGACATCGTCGCGTGTGGCGAAAGCCCCGCTGGAGTCCGGGCGGCTGTGGGCTGCATCCGAGGAGAGGTCCTCGTCGCGCTCGAGCGGCTCGACGAGGCCGCGGTCGTGCTCGAACAGGCCGAGAGGGAGGCGACCCGAGCCCTGGACCCGGTCCTCGAGGCGGCCTGCGCGAGACACCTCGCCGAGCTTCGGCTGGCCAGAGGCGAGCACGATGGGGCGCGCGAAGCTCTTGAGCGCGCGCAAACAGGCAGCTCAAAGCAGGACGCGGCCTCCCTCGTGGAGCTGGCGCGCATCAAGGCGAAGCTCGAGACCGCCGGCGGTTCTGGGGGAGCCGCACAGGCGGTTCGGGACCTTGTGCATCTTTTGGACAAAGGGGGAGACGACGCCAAATCCTCCAAGTATCTGCGGGCGTGGGTAGACGCGGCGCGCCTCGCTTTTAGATGCGGCATGACGAATGAGGGGGACCGCGCCGCGCGGGGGGCGTCGACCCTCGCCGAGTCTTTGAGAGAAAAGATCCCATCGAGATATGGCATCGGCCTGCTCGAGCTGATCGACGAAATGTCGGCGCTCTCGAAGGGGGCGGGTGCGCCCGATGATATTCAGTGGCGGCGGCTCTTGCGCGTGATCGCGAGGATGAGCACGGAGCCGCGTGTCGAGCGGTTGCTCGAGGTCATCATGGACAGCGCCTTGGATTTTTCCGGAGCGGAGAGGGGGTTTGTGCTCATCGCTCGCGACGACGAAAAGCTCGAGATTCGTTGCGCGCGGAACCTCGACCGGGCTGCCCTCGAGGCAGAGGAGCTCGGCTACTCGCGCACCGTGGCGTTTCGAGCCGTGCGGACAGGGCGGCGCGTGGTGACGACAAACGCTCAACAAGACGAGCGCTTCTCCTCCACCCGGAGCGTTTTGGAGCTGGACCTTCGTTTCATCGTCGCCTACCCCCTGAACGTGCGGGGGGAGACGGTGGGGGCTATCTACCTCGACAGCAGGGAGCCTCGCGGCTTCGACGAGCGGTCCGTGTCCCTCGTGGGCGCGCTGGCAGACCACGCCGCCATCGCGCTGCTGAGCGCGCGGCTGACCGAGCAAAACGCCGAAAACCTCGTCAGGATCGAAAAGCTCAACGCGCAGCTCGTCAAAAGTCTGGACGACAGGCAGCGGCAGCTCGATCGCGTGGCGTCTGAGCTCGCCAGGCGGACCGAGGTCTTGACGTCCATCCACCGCTGCGGTGATCTCGTGGCCCGCTCCAAGTCGATGAAGCGGGTTTTTCGTCTCGTCGAGCGTTTCGCCTCCACCGATCTGCCCGTCGTCATCTTGGGCGAATCCGGGACCGGCAAGGAGCTCGTCGCCAGGGCCGTTCACTTCGGGGGGGCGCGTGCGCAGGGGCCTTTCGTGGCTGAGAACTGCGCCGCCATACCGGAGACGCTGCTCGAGTCA
>JAABTR010000216.1 GCA_011389755.1 Deltaproteobacteria bacterium
GATTCTCTTCGGGCACGTGCGCGGGGCTTTCACAGGGGCGACCCGGGACAACCCCGGGCTCTTCGTGCAAGCCGACGGTGGGACGCTGCTGCTCGATGAAATATCGGAGCTGCCCCTGCCGATGCAGCCCAAGCTCCTGCGTGTTTTGCAAGACGGCATGGTGCGCCCGGTGGGGAGCACCAAGTCGACAAAGGTGGACGTACGCATGCTCGTGGCGACCAATGAAAAGCTCGACGCGCTCGTTGAGACCGGTCGATTCAGGCGGGATCTGTTCTATCGGCTGGACGTGGTGCGCGTGGAGCTTCCCCCTTTGAGACAGCGCAGCGAGGACATCCCCTTGCTCATCGAGCACCTGGCCAAAAAACACGGGGCACCGTCGGGGCTCGAGGTGAGCTCCGACGTGCTGGCCCGATTGCTGGAGCAGCGGTGGCCGGGGAACGTGAGGCAGCTCGAAAACCTGGTGATGCGCGCCGTGGCCCTCAAAGGACGGATCGACGAGACGATGATCGAGCGTGAGACGGCTGTGGCTGCCGGTGAACACACCGCCAGGGTAGATGAGCTGTCTTTGCCGGAGCGCGTTGAGTCCTTGAAAAGAGGGCTCATTCAAAGCGCCCTGGAGCAAAGCGGGGGCAACATATCCAAAGCGGCGAGGCTGCTGGGTGTGTCTCGCTACGGGTTGCAGAAGATGTTGGCGCGACTGGAGAGCCCGAAGGTTTAGGAGGCGGCTTTCCCGGCGACTTGTCCGAGGATGGTCTCGGTGAGGAGGTCGGGGTTGATGTCGGGGGTGCGCCACTTGCCCACCAGCTCGGAGAGCTTGTCGACGGAGGTGGTCATGGACCGGGTGCTGTGCTCGATCTTGCGGCTGATGTCCTGGTTCTCCAGGGCGGTGGAGTTGATCTCCTCGATGGCCGTCGCGATCTGGGTCAGGCCCACGGTCTGCTGGTTGATGTTGGTGGCGATCACGTTGGCGAAGTCCGAGTTCTCCCGAATGGCGTCCGCCAAGTCGTTCATGATGGCGCCGGCGTTGGCGATCATCCTGACGCCTTCATCGGTGCGCTCTTCACCGCTCTGGGCGGTGTTCACCATGTTCTCGATGGCCTGTCGGATGGCCGTCAAGGTGTCTGTTATCTGTAAGGTCGCGTCTTTCGATTGCTGGGCCAAGTCCTTGACCTCTTGAGCCACGACAGCGAATCCCGAGCCGTACTCACCGGCCTTGGCCGCCTCGATGGAGGCGTTGACCGCGAGGATCTTGGACTGCTCGGCGATGGCGTTGACCGAGCCGATGATGTTTCCCACCTCTTCGACCGAAGACAGAAGATTCTTGCTCTTTTCGGAGATGTCTTGCGAGTCGTCTTTGATCATCAAGATGATCTCGCTCGTTGTCTCTACGGCGTTGCGACCGCGGATGGACGCCTCTGTGGTCTTTTCGGCCGCCTCGACGATTTGGTTGGCGTTGCCTCCGGCGCTCTTGCCGGCTTTTTCCATCTCCTCCACAGTGGAGGCGGTCTCGGTGACGGCCGCGGCCTGCTGGCTGGCAGATGAGGCCAGGTGGGTCATCGCGCTTGCCACCTCTCGAGAGACACCCGACACATCCTTGGTGATCGCCTTGATGGCGATGACCTGATTTTGAAGAGCTTGGGCCATGCTCTGGATGGACGCGGACAGGCGCTTGGTCTCCATGGAGCCGAGCGCCTCGATCTCGACGTGCTCCAGGTTTCCGTCCGCGATGCGCTGAGCTGCGGCCACAAGCTTATTGAGAGGGGCCGCTGTCCTGTGTCCCAGCCAATATGCTCCGAGCATGATGACCACGAGACCGAGGACGGCGGACAAAGAGCCGAGCATGATGAGCCGCTTTTGTTGGGCGTTGTATTCCCGCAGTGACTCGGTGTAGATGATGTATCCGGCGGCTTCTTCTTCCCCTTCTGTTCTGATGGGCGCGTTGGCCACGACGAGCTCACCCGATATGGTGGTGCCTTCGTTGTTCATCGTCGCGTTATCGGCCTCCAAGTCGGCAATTATCTGATCAATGTTCGCGTCTTCGCCGACTTTCACGAACGGTTTTTTGTCGGGGAGCAGGATGAAAATGGCGTAGGCCTCTTCGGGATGC
>JAABTR010000217.1 GCA_011389755.1 Deltaproteobacteria bacterium
ATGTTCGCGTCTTCGCCGACTTTCACGAACGGTTTTTTGTCGGGGAGCAGGATGAAAATGGCGTAGGCCTCTTCGGGATGCTCTTGCAAAAACGTCTGCACCTTCTCCTGGGCGTCGTTTTTTAAAAGCGCCGCGACCTCAAACGCGACGTCGTTGACCATGGCCTTGGCGTACGCTTCGGCCCTCGACTCGAGCGTCGCGAAGAGCTTCTCGTCAGTGCTCGACAGCAGCTGTCTCAAAAAAACCGCGAGGATGACGCTGACGAGCGCCAACACGATGAAGACGCTGAGGGTCAGCTTCCATTTTAATGACATCTGGCGTTTCATACGCGCGTTTCTCCCTTGATACGACGGTCGCGAGCCACGTTCTCGAGGTGCCCTTTATTTTCTGACAGACAGTGAGATTCTAGCATCGTTAACAAAACGGGCCAGAAAGTGAGGGGCGCATCGAAAAAATTGCGAAGACAGGCCATTAATTGGGTCCATTGGTCGTGTGACAGTTCGTCTTACAGCTGATGAGAATACTACGAGTTTGCCTTTTGTCTTGAATTTTGTTTCGGTTCATCGAGCTTCCCTCGAGGAGCCGCGCGACGGCGCTTTTAGCGCTAGTATCGCAAGGCGAATTGCATCTTGTGTGAGTGAAAGATTTGCGCACGCAACGATCTGCTTGAAAACTGCTATTAGGACATTCGCTTCGGCGCCGATGCTTGACTCGAGACCGCGATGGACTATGAAAACGCAGGAGAGTGCACGCGACCGGCGAGATGGCAGTCCTTGGAGGTAAAATGGCGAGTAAAATCCTAATTGTCGACGATACCGAGACGATGCGGCTCTATGAGCATATGCTTTTGTCGGGCCAAGGGTACGATTTGGATATGGCGGCCGACGGCGTCGAAGCGCTCGAAAAAATCAAGCAACGCAAACCCGATCTGGTTCTCCTGGACATCATGATGCCCCGGATGAACGGGATCGAGTGTTGCCGCAGCATCAAGTCATCCGATGCCACCAAGGACATCAAGGTGGTCATGGTCACGACCAAGAGTGAGTATGAAAAGGTCAAGGAGGCCTTCGCGGCCGGGTGCGACGACTACGTCACCAAGCCCATCAACCGCGTGGAGCTTTTGGCCAAGATGAAGGAGCTGCTCAAGTTCTCCGAGCTTCGCCAGCTTCTCAAATCATGAGAGATCGCAAAATGGTCGCGTTTTAAACATGACAAAAGCAACATCACAAAGCATCGAGGCGCTCGCTGAAATGGTGGAACGGATCCAGGTGGATATGCAGCGCACCCAAAGAGAGCTCGCGCAGCTGCGCGGGAGCGGGGACGCCGATGACGAAGAGAGGTGTGAGTACTTGGAAGAGCAGATATCGTCGCTGCTCAACAAGTTTGTCGCCTGCCACCGACTCCACACGGCCACCGACTTTGCGGCCGCCCTGACGGGGATCTACGAGGTTCTCGAGACGCTCGTCGGCGTTGAGTTGTTCGCCATGTACATCGGCGGTAAGAAAGACGATACGGTTTTATACAAGGTCGTTCAGAGCGCAGACGGGAAATTTTCTCCCAAGGTGCTCGCAGGAGACGGGGTGCTCGGCTCGGCGATTACAAGAGGCGAGCTGGTCCTCGAGAGTCCGGTGAAGACAGCGGCCGCTGATGGTTCGTATCCCATCGCGCTCGTCCCCTTGCTCCTCCAGGAAAAGACGGTGGGCCTCATCGCCGTGTACAAGCTTTTAGGCCACAAGGGCAGCTTTGCGCCGGTCGACTCGGAGATATTTGATATCCTTTCCAAGTACTCCGCGGGCGTCACCCTCGATGCCATCGAAGGGGTGCGCCGTAAGTACAACATGGCCACCATGGACGAAGTTGCGGACTACGCCCGCAGCGTTCAAGCCAGCGATCTTTAGCAGATTAGTGCGCAAGGAGGGTAAGCAGCCGAATCATGGATAGGGAAAAACCGCTTCAAAAAGGCGGCCGGGATGCTTCGGCTGTGTCGCCTCAAAAAGAGCTTAAAGAGTGGCTTTTTGAGATTCGTTCTCTTGAGGACAAGCTCATCGAGCTCAAGCGGGAGCTCGTGCGCCAAGCGGCGATCCCTTCTGAGGATTCGGAGAGAGAGGATGACTCCACCTTCTTGCTGCTCCAGGCCTCGTCCACGCTCCTCGCAGCGCCGATTTCCTATATCGAGGAGGTTGTGCAGATCCCACAGATGAGTCGATTGCCCAGCGAAGTCTGGGGCGTCGCCGGGCTCATCGACTACCACGGCGAAATGATAGCCGTCATCGATTTGAGCGAGTTGATAGGCGCTCCAAAGACCTCCATAAACGCCGACAAGGCGCTTGTCATCTGCCATCTCAATCCTCTGCGGTTCGCGCTGCTGGTCGATGAAGCGACGGATGTCCACACAATCAGCTACAAGGAAATTCAGGTCGCGGAGCAGGTTCTTCCCGGAGTGCTCAAGGCCGCAGGAGTGCTCAAGGTCGGCTCGGATACAGCGATTATTTTGGATATGTGGTCCATCGCCTTGGCCGCGCAGGTCGGCATCAAGGGGAAATTCTCTGAGATCCCCGAGGCCGAGGACAAAACTTAAAAATGACCCCGAAACCAAAGGCCGGGCAGGAAAGAAGAGCTAGGACGAGCATCGTGGGTGACCGCAGCGTGAAAAAGAGGCTGGCCCTGAGCGAGCTCGAAGAGCTGGCCGCCTATTTAGAAAAAAAGGTAGGGCTCGTCTACACGACCGAGAAGCGCAGAGAGCTCGAGATCAAGCTCGCCGAGCTTCCAGACCTGAAAGACAAGTCGCCCCGCCGGTTTCTCATGGACCTGCGGCGTTCACCCGAGGCGCTCCAAGATCTCATTAACCGGGTAACCATCGGCGAGAGCTATTTTTTTCGCAATCGGCCCCACTTCGAGGCGCTGCGCGAGAAGATTCTTCCCGACCTCATCGAACACACGAAGAGAAAAGGCGGCTTGAAGGTCTGGTGCGCGGGGTGCGCGACGGGGGAGGAACCCTATTCTCTGGCCATCCTCCTCGAGGAGCATTTCCCCGAGCTGTCGAAGTGGAGCGTTTCGATAACGGCCACCGACATCAACACGGACTTCCTCGACCGAGCGCGAGACGGGGTCTTTACACGGTGGTCTTTTAGAGGCGTCTCGACCGAGCTCATCGACAAGTATTTCACCCAGGAAGCGGAAAACCGCTTTAGGTTGGACCGCAGGATCGCGCAGAGAGTGCGTTTCAAGTGGTTGAATCTGGCCCACCTTCCTCTGGAAGGCGAGATGTTCGCGGAGCCGTTCGACCTCGTCTTTTGCAGAAACGTGCTCATCTACTTTACATACCCGATGGCCAACAGAGTCGTTGAGGAGATAGGCGACGTCTTGGCTCCGGGCGGTTATCTCCTCGTGGGGCACTCGGAATCTTTTCCCGCGCTCGGCGATCTGGAGACGACGTATTCCCACGCCACGTACTATTACCGAAAGCGCTCCGGCGAGACGATCGTCCCGTCGAGCGGGCGACAGACCCGTTTGACTCTGCCCGGTATCGGTGTCGACACGATCATTCCCATGAGCCCGGGACGCTCGGAAACCGCGGAGCTACACAGGACTCCCGGCGGTGGTTTGGAGCCAAAACACCAAACGACCGTAGACAATCAGGCTGGAGGGAGCGGGACCCGGCGGTTCATTCGGCCCAGAGGGCTCGTTGCCCAAAGGGATTGGGTCACCAAGGAGGTCGACAAAGGCCTCAAGTCGGCCAGGGATATCGCCGATCGCGGCAAGATACATGAGGCCTTGAAAGAGCTCGAAGAGCTGGCCGCCGGCAAAGGCAAGCTCGACTATCGGGTGCATTTTCTGCAAGCGATCTTGGAGGACCAGGCCGGAAAATCGAGCGAGGCTATCAGGAGCTTGAGACAGGCGATCTTTCTCAATAAAAAGTTTGTCATCGGTCACTTCTATTTGGGAGTCATCCACGAGAGAGCCGGCGACAATAGGTCCGCGGAGAAGTACTTCAGGAACGTCCGCAATCTCTTGGAGAGTCTTCCCCTGGAGCACCCGCTCGAGGAGGCAGAGGGGCTGACCGTGGGCCGGCTTTTGGAAATCGTCGAGACGAGGTCTCAGGAGGTTCAGCGATGATGTTCAAGAGCAAGAGCCGGTGTGAGGGGATGAAATGACCGAGCGATTGCACATTGACCGGGAGATCCTCGAAAGACGCGCGCTGGAGCTGGCCAAACCGCTCGGGGCGCTGGATCAGGCTGACGAGCGCGTGGCGCTTTTGGAGTTTTCGTTACTGGGAACGAGCTACGCGGTTCCCCTCGAGAAGGTAGAGGCCGTCTCCCGCATCGGTGAGATCTTCTCGATCCCGCTGACCCCGCGGCATATCTCGGGGATTATCAGGCGCAGAGGGCACTCCGTGGCCCTGGTGAGCCTGAGACATTTTTTCGCCACCAACGCCGAGGGGATCGCTGACGCGGACTTCGCAGTGTACGTGATAGCCGGCGAGAAGCTTTTCGCGATACAGGTCGAAGAGATTCAAGGGGTGATTCACATGGCCAAGGGGAGTCTTTTACCGCCGCCGGACAACTTCGATCCTGCGCAGTCTCCTTTCATGGTCGGAGTCACCATAGACGGTCTGGCCGTAATCGACCTCGAAGCGCTGGTCGAAGCTGAAGGATTTTCCACGAGCAACCGATGATCGGGCTTGAGGCATGAAACGATGGAGCTGACGCAAAAACAACTCGAGGAGCTCGCCGGCGTTTTCCGAGCAGAAGCCACGGAACACGTCAGGGGCCTCGCTGAAGCCTTCTTAACCCTCGAGGATGGGGCCGTAGCAGACATCGACGGGCTGCTGACGACCGCGTTTCGTCACGCTCATAGCCTCAAAGGCTCCGCCGGGACTCTCGGTTTTACGCGGGTCGCGGAGGTGACGCACCGGCTGGAAGACGTGCTCGGCCTCATGCGTCGCCAGGTGCTGGATATCACCCCGGAGCTCATAGACGAGCTCTTGACCGCTTTGGATGTCATTCGAAAAGGGGTCGAAGAGTCCACGCCGGGTGATAAGGTTTTAACCGAAGAGGAGAGCCATCAGATAGCCACGCTCGAGGAGCTGCTGGGAGACGAGGCCGAAAAAACGATCCCCGTGGACAAGCCGGACCAGTGGACCGGTGAAGGCGGCGGAGGGGCGCTGGCGGATATCCCCATCGAGCAGCTCGAACAGCTGGCCGGTGTTTTTCGGTCCGAGGCCGAGGAGCACATGGATGTGCTGACCGAGACGCTCCTCGCGTTCGAAGACGGCAGCGTCGAAAATGAAGATGGTGCGCTGGGGCGAGCATTTCGTCACGCCCACAGCCTCAAAGGCTCGGCCGGCACCCTGGGCTTCGAGCGGGTGGCGGTGCTGACCCACCGGCTCGAGGACGTGCTGGGCCGGATACGACAGACCGGCGGCACGAGCGACCCCATCATCATCGAGGCGCTCATCAGCACCCTCGATGTTCTGCGCAAAGCAGTGGGTGCGAGCGCGCCGGGGGACAGCGAGCTCACCTCCGAAGAAGCGGACCACGTCCTCCGACTCGAGCAGATCCTGCGGGTCTCGCGAACCGAGCGCGATCGCAAGACCATCCCTCCCGATGTCCCGCGGAGCGCGGCATTTACGGATCTTCCTCCCGATCAGCTCCAGCAGCTCGCGGCCGTTTTTCGCGATGAGGCCATGGAGCACGTCAAAGGGCTGGCGATGGCCTTTTTGTCCCTCGAGAACAGCCGTGAGGTGGCATCCGATTTTTTCGATGACCCAATGCGTCACGCTCACAGCCTCAAGGGCTCGGCGGGGACGCTCGGGTTCGATAGGGTGGCTGTGCTCACCCACAGGCTGGAGGAGGTGCTTGAGAAGCTTCGCGAAGGGGTCATGACGCTCGATTCCCTGACCGTCGACGTCCTTCTCGGTGGGCTCGATCTCATTCGGCAGGCCGTCCAAGGGTCGATGCCCGGTGAGGAAGAGCTGAGCGACGACGAGGCCGATATGATCGGCCGGCTCGAGATCCTCTTGGCGGAAGCCGGAGCCAACGCAAAGCCCAAGAAAAAAGGCAAGATATCCGACATCCCGCCGGACCAGGTCGAGCACCTGACGAGCGTGTTTCGCAGCGAGGCCTTCGAGCACATCAAGGGGCTCGCTGAGGCGCTTTTGTCTCTTGAAGACGGGGGAGAGCAGCCCTCCTTCGAGATCGTGGAGTCCGCCTTTCGTCATGCCCACAGCCTCAAGGGATCGGCCAGCACCCTCGGGTTCGAGCGGGTGGCGGCGCTGACCCACCGCCTCGAGGATGCCCTGGGCGTCATCAGATCGGATTTCGAAGCGGTGGACGACAGCGTCACCGACATGATGCTCAGCGGGCTCGACGCCATTCGCAGGGCCGTTGAATCCAGCGCGCCCGGAGATGAGGAGCTGACAAAAGAAGAGGCGCAGCAGATAGCGCGCCTGGAAGCCTTTATCTCCGAAAACGCCGACGAGGACGAGGACGAGGACGAGGACGAGGAAGGAAGGGAATCGGGGGCGCCGTCAGACCCGGG
>JAABTR010000218.1 GCA_011389755.1 Deltaproteobacteria bacterium
GACAGCGCTCGAGGCGCCGCTGGAGGATGAGCAGACGGTCGTCGAGGGCGGTCCTTTGTGCGTCCAAGGAGGCTTTGTCGGCCTGGAGACGCGCGACCTCTCGCTCGAGCCGGGCATTGTCGTGCTCCAGCGCGGTCCGTGCCGTCGTCGCGCAACCGCTCATCGCCAGCGGAAAAACAGCGGCGAGCAGTGCCAGTGATAGGAGATGTCGCGGCCCCGTCATCATGTCGACCTCATGTGCCGCGCCCCGAGAGGGCGCCGATGAAAGATATTTGAATACATTGTATCCATAAAACCTACACGGTCAAAAAAAAGAGTCGAACCTTGCGCCCTGACTTTTAAGTCTTTTGCTATGGTAGCGAGATGAACGAACCGGGAACAAAAATGTTGTTGCGATCGATACGGGTGGACAAAAATAAGATCTCGTACCTGCGCTGGCTCCTCGAGTCCCATGACGGCATGGCGACGCCGACGACCCGCGAAGGGACCGAAGACATCATCGATCTCCTCGTGGCGCCGGACTTCGAAGAGGATGTGGACGACCTGCTCCGGGCGCTGCACCGGGAGATCTGGCTGGAGATGGTCGACCCTCCTGAGTCACCCCCCTTGGGAGGTTGAGTATGGCCGGGACGCTCTTACACGTGACGCTGGCCGAGGCAGCCGCCCAGGGGGCGCTCCTCGACGACGAGACGCGCCGAAAAATCTTTTCCCACGAGGCCGACTACCGGCTGGGCAGCGTGATCTTCGATCTGCCCTACTTCGACAAGCTGCCGGTGGCCGGACTGCGGATGCTCCTGGGGCTGCCCTTGCACTTCGATGTGTGGGGCACGTTGTTGCATCTGCGAGCTCCGCTCCGGTTCATCGCGAACCTGCTCGAATCGCCGAGGCCGAGTCTCGCGGTCATCGGCCTCGGGGCTTTGACCCATTTTGCGGTGGACGCGGTGTTTCACCCAAAGATCCATCGCCGCGTCTTGGACGGCGCCGACGGCGGCGTGGACCTCAACTCCCTGCACAAGCACATCGAGGACGACATGGACCTGCGCGTCTTCGAGCACCTGCTCGGTCACACGGGGATCGGCACGACGTACTGCGCCCGCAAGCTGGTTATGCAGCCGACTTTGGGCTGGTCCGAAGGCGTGAGCGAGGCGATCTTCGCCGTCCACCGGGGATCTCCGAGCCTGGCCCGGCTCAGGGGCTGGTTGTGGCAGCTGGGGATGTACGGCGTCTTGAGCGCGTCGCCCCATGTTCCGTGGGTCC
>JAABTR010000219.1 GCA_011389755.1 Deltaproteobacteria bacterium
GGCCCGGCTCAGGGGCTGGTTGTGGCAGCTGGGGATGTACGGCGTCTTGAGCGCGTCGCCCCATGTTCCGTGGGTCCGGACGACCCCCGGCGCGCGGGATCCGGGCGGCGCGGGCAGCGCCGTGGCGCTCGGCGAGGAGGCGATCGCCCTGGCCGCTCAGTACGTGGGCCACGGCGCGGCGTTGACGCAAAGACGCATCGATCGACGTGATCTTTTCGAGGCGATTTTGGACCGGAGTCTGTTGGATGGAGGTCCGGCAGAGCCGCCGCGAGGGGAACCGATTTAGTTGATTTCGCTGGCGACGACCCGGTCGCGACCGGCGTTCTTGGCCTTGTAGAGGTTCTCGTCGGCCTGGGCTATCAAGGTGGCGGAGTCCACTGCCGCGCCGGGGGTCATAACTGCCACGCCGACGGAGACGCTGACGCGAACGATGCTTCGTGAGTCAATGAGGGCGGTGACGGTTCGCTTTGAAACCTCCCGCCTGATCTTTTCGGCCAGGCGTCTTGCGCCTTCGAGGTCGATCCCCTGCGCGAGCACGCAGAACTCCTCGCCGCCATAGCGGGCCAAGACGTCTTCGGCCCGGATCATTCGGGAGACCACTTCGCACACGGCCATAAGGACCTGATCGCCGGTGGGATGTCCGAAGGTGTCGTTGACCTCTTTGAAGTGGTCGATGTCGAACATCACGAGCCCCAAAGACTGGTGATGACGCCGAGCGTAGGAGAGATCGGTGACCAAGCGCTGGGTCAGATATTTTCGGTTGTGGGCTTTGGTGAGGGGATCTCGCGTGGTGGAGGTGTAGATCTCCTGCTGGTAGTCTTGGTCGATGCGATCGTGCACCATGTACTTGAGCACGGTCCTGCGCCCGAGGAGCACCTTGTCCCCCGCGGCCAAGGTGGCCATGGAGATGCGCTGCCCGCGGACATATGTGCCGTTGGTGCTTCTCAGATCCTGGACGACGAGCTCGCCCCGCGCGTTCACCCGCACCTTGGCGTGGCGCCTGGAGATGCCGTCGTCCTGCAAGTGGACATCGCATTCCCCACCGCGGCCCAAGGTCAGCTCGCGATCGCCCACGGTGATCACGCTGCCCACGTCCATGCCGCCGAGCACCACAAGACATGGGATCTTTCCGTCGGCTTCGGCCTTCATCATCTCTTTGGCTATCGGCGACAGGTCGATCTGGCCCGTCATCTCCGGATCGAGGCGAGAGTGGTCTGCGCCGTCTCGCTTGTCGGCGGCGTGGGGGGCCTCGTTCGTGTCGCGCGTCTTTTTCATTCTGTTCCCGACAGCTTTTTTGACGAATCGGTAAGTATTATAGCCGCCCGGCGCGGCATGTGCGACCGCCCGCGGTAAGGTCGCCGATATGTTGGGTTTTTTTTAACGGAATCTCGTCGGCGCTTCGCTCAGCGAACCCTATGGTGCTCGATCCGCATCTCTTTCCCCTCCAGCTCGGCCACGGCCAGGGTGGATCCGGAATTTTTGCGGGGCCGGGTCACGCTGCCGGGGTTGACGTACACGCAGCTTCCCTTGCGGTCCATGCTAGGCACGTGGGTGTGGCCGTGGACCACCAAGGCGACGCCGGCGGCCTCGGGGTCGATGTCCATGTCGCTCAGGTCGTGGATCACATAGATGAAGATGCCCCCGATCTCGCAAAGGGCGAAGCGGGGCAGAGAGCGGACGCGGCCGTATCGGTCCATGTTTCCCCGCACAGCGGTCAAGGGTCCGAGTCGTTCCAGCGCGCTCAAGGCGTCTTCGGATTCGAAATCCCCGGCGCAGATGATGTGATCGCAGCTCCTTAGGATCTCCGCCGCGGCCTTCGGCAACCTCCCGTGGAGATCCGAGACGATGCCGATGCGCGTTCGCCCTTTGTGCTCGCCCCTCATGTGTGGCCCTCGCGACGATCTTGCAGGGGCCCGTCCCCTGACCCTGGCTCGACCTTGGATATGAGCCGAGCCTACGACAAAAAGGAGGTCCGTGATAGTCTCGGCATCCACCCATGGGCATCCGATGCCTTTGAAGGAGGTACGATGAGCGGGCAGGACGCCTTAAAAAGCGGCGACAAAGGGAAAATCGGGTCTTTGCCGGGCACCTTCTGGGTGGCCAACGTCATGGAGCTCTTCGAGCGGGGGGCGTACTACGGGCTCAACGCCCTGCTCGCCCGCTATCTCACCGACAAGGTGGGCGGCGGGCTCGGGTTCGCTGAGGATCGGGTCGGGCTGCTTCAGAGCCTCGTCTACGCCGTGACCTACGTGCTGCCCATCCTGGGCGGCGCGCTGGCCGATCGCTACGGCTACCGGCGCATGCTCTTGCTCGCCTTTTCGCTTCTGAGCGCTGGCTACTTCGCCGCCGGGCAGGTCACCGGCTACTGGGTCATCTTCGCCGCGCTCTTGGTGATGGCCACCGGCTCGGGACTCTTCAAGCCGATCATCTCCGGGACCATCGCCCGGACCACCGACGAAAAGAGCTCGGGCTTCGGCTTCGGTCTGTACTATTGGATGATAAATATCGGCGCCCTGGTCGCCCCTTTCATCGCGGGGTACCTGCGCGACGCGTTTTCTTGGCGCTACGTCTTTATCGCCAGCTCTTTGTACTGCGCGGCCATGCTGCTGCCGGCGCTTCTTTTTTATCGTGAGCCGGCGCGCCCCGAGAGCACCAAGAGCCTCAAGGAGGTCCTGGGAGGCGCGGCCACGGTGCTGAGCGACGCCCGGTTCATGCTGCTCATTTTCGTCTACGCCTTTTTTTGGATCTTGTACTTTCAGAACTTCGGCTCGGTGCTCTGGTACCTCCGGGATTTTATCGACGCTGCACCGGTGAACGCCGCGGTCACCGCCGGGCTCGCGGCCATCGGCCTCGACGTTCAGTTCGAGTTCGACGCCGAGCACGTCACCGTGATAGCGGCCGGCACCATCGTTTTTTTGCAGCTCGTGGTCTCCACCATCGTGCGCAACCTCCCGGCCCTGCCCACCATGGTGGGCGGGATCTTCATCGGCTCCATGGGGTTCGTCTTCCTCGCCCTGTCTCAGAACCCCTGGATCTTCATCCTCGGCATCGCGGTCTTTTCGGTGGGCGAGATGACGTGCCATCCCAAGTACTACAGCTACATCGGCCAGGTGGCCCCAGAGGACCGCAAGGCGGTGTACATGGGCTACGCCTTCTTGTACGGGGTCGTCGGGTCTCTTATCGGCTCGAACCTCGGCGGCGAGATGTACCACGCTTTTTTGTCCCCCCTCAAAGGTGAGGAGGGCGCCGCGCCGACGATCCGAAACTTCTGGCTGTCCTTTGCCGGCCTCGGGCTCGTGAGCGTCGTGTTGCTTTGGATGTACAATTTTTACATCGGCGTGGATTCGGCCCGGACCCGCGCCAGGGCGCGGCGGGTCATGTACGGCGTCTACGGGTTCTTGGCCGCGGCGGCGGCGGCCATGGTCGCCTGGGTGGCCGTCCAGAAGGGGCAGCTGCCGGTCAAGACCGTCATCCAGGCCTCGATTATGGTGGTCGTGGGGCTCGGAGGCCTGCTGTCCCTGCGCCTGTCGAGAGATCGGGCGCGAGAGGACCAAGTGGTCTAAAATGCACTTTTGAGAGGCGCGAGAGCGAATGTCTTTGGAACTGGTCCTCGAGATTATCCCCGGCTGGCAGCTGCACGTCTTCGCGGCGGTGTTCGGCGCTCTGTGGGGCTCCTTCGCCAACGTGGTCATCGCCCGCTGGCCCAAGGAGATGTCGGTGGTGCGCCCCGCATCCCACTGTTTTGCGTGCGAGACCCCGGTCCGCTTCTACGACAACATCCCGGTCGTGTCCTACCTCCTGCTGCGCGGCCGCTGCCGCCACTGCAAGGCCCGGTTCTCCGCGAGGTACGCCGTGGTGGAGCTGGCCATGGCCCTCTTGTCCGTGGGGGTGATGCGGCTCGTGCTGGCCTCGGATCCTCAGACGGTTTTGATCGCGGCGTCGATGTACTTTTTTTGGTTCGGCCTGGTCTGGGCGCTCATCACCGCGGGGCTCATCGATCTGGACACCTTCTTGCTGCCCGACGTCATCACCCTGCCGGGGATCGGGCTGGGACTCTTTTTCAATATATTTGTGCTGAGGAACGACTGGATGCCCCCGGTCATCGGCGCGGTGGGCGGCTACGCCGTGTTGTCGCTCCTGTTCGTGCACGGCTACAAAGCTCTGTTCGGTCACAGCGGCATGGGCCGCGGCGATCCCAAGCTGGTGGCCATGATCGGCGCGTGCCTCGGGTACAAAGGGGCCATGTTCGCCCTCTTTGCCGGGGCCCTGCAGGGGCTTTTCGCCGGAGCCCTGCTCGTCTTTCAGCGGCGCAAAAGCGGAACCGGCCCCGAGCCCCCGGAGCTCGATTACGACCGGGAAGACGGGGGGGATCCCCAGCGCGACATGAGGCTCCGGAAGGCGCGGGTGCCCTTTGGGCCCTTCTTGGCCCTGGGGGCCATCGAGTACCTGTTTTTCGGCGATATTTTGCTGGCCGGATATCTGGGGCTGTTCGAACGCCTGCTCAGCGCGGGGATGTGAACGATAAAAGTGACCACAAAAGTTCCACACCGATCCGCTCCACGCGGTCACTGTCATGGCAGCACATTTCTTTTCACCGCTTCAAAGAAGGAACGCCACATGAGTCACATCCGAACGTTCATCGCCGCCTGCGCCGTGGTCGCTGCGATCGCGACCGCGCCTTT
>JAABTR010000220.1 GCA_011389755.1 Deltaproteobacteria bacterium
TGTCGCTCGGGCGGCCGCATACGGCGCCGAGAAGATCGAAAAGGCGGTCCCGGGTGCCGAGTACCTCATCGACAAGAGCCGGCTTGGCGCCTTGTCTGCGGCGCCTCCCAAGAGCTTTGCCGAGCTTCACGGCGGGGGTTGGAGCCAGGTCTTGTCGGGCCCGGCCGGCCAGTACCGGCTGCTCTGGGGCCAGGGGATCGCCGTTGACCCGGCGGCGATGACCGACGAGGCGGTGGCGGCCAAGATCGCGGCCGCGTTTTGGCGTTCCCACGAAGATCTGCTCCCCACGGGGGTCGATCCCCGGGATTTGCGCCTCGAGACCAACGTGCTGCGCGGTGGAGTTCGCTACGTGGCTCACAGCCAGACCGCAAAAGGCATGCGCGTCCTGGGCGCCGCCAACTTCATCGCCATCGCTCACGGTCGCATCGTGGTGGTAGGCGCGCGCAATTTTCCCATGAACCGAGCGCCCGCGGCGCTTTTAGTGCGTCTGAGCCCGGCGCGCCTCAAGAGAGTCGAAGACGTGGCCGGGGCGCCGCTTCTGGCCCGGGGGATCGAGCCTGTGGCCGAAGCGGGGCAGACCGTCCTTTTTCCCCTCGTTTTTCCGGACCGGATCGAGACGCGCGTCGCCCGTGAGGTGGCCCTCGAGGCGACGGGGCAAGGCCGATGGACCGCCTACGTCGATGTGGGTGGCGAAGAGCTGCTCGCCCTGCGAGATCACCGGGTCTTTGTCGAGGGCACGGTGACCTTGAGGCACCACGAGAGGCATCCTGAGAGCGAAATCATAGACAGCCCCGCCAAGGATATGTTCGTGCAGACTCACCCCCGAAAGGTCGTCTCCACCGACGAGGTGGGCTTTTTCGCCTTCGACGAGTATGAGGAGCAGGTGACGGTCATGCTGGCCGGATCCTACGTCAGAGTGCTGGGCAGAAGCGGCGACGTGATGAAGAAGACCCTGCCCGAAGAGTCCTTTGCCCAGGGCGTTTCGGTGATGTGGGAGGCAGCGGACGGGGATGAGGAGATTCAGGCCCAGATAGACGCCTTCCAGAGCGCGACCAGGGTGCGAGGTCACGTGGTGCGCCTGGTGGACGACCTTCCCTGGTTCAAGGAGCAGCTCACCGTCAAGGTCAACCAGGATTTCGACCTGGACGGCAATGGAACCAACGACATCTGCAACGCGTTCTTCGACGGCCGGACTATCAACTTCTTGCCCTCGGGCAGCGTCGGGGGCGGCTACGCGTGCAACAACACCGCCATGATATCCGACATCATCTACCATGAGTATGGCCACGCGGTGCACCTCAACAGCGTCGTCCCCTACGTGG
This sequence comes from Deltaproteobacteria bacterium, assembly GCA_011389755.1. Classification (GTDB taxonomy): domain Bacteria; phylum Myxococcota_A; class Polyangia; order JAAYKL01; family JAAYKL01; genus JAABTR01. The sequence goes on from JAABTR010000220.1 coordinate 1,323, forward strand.
GGGAGTTCGACGAAGCGGTCAGCGAGGGGTTCGCCGACAGCTTGGCCACCTCGATAACGGGAGACAGCGTCATCGGTCGTTACTTCTTGACCAACGGCTCGGGCATCCGGGATCTGGAGCCGGACAAGCGCTGGCCCGAAGACCAGGGCTATGATCCCCACCAGACGGGCCTCATTCTCGGCGGCGCCCTGTGGGATCTGCGCACCATCATGCGGGAGAAAATGGGCGTCGAGCAGGGGGATGACCTGGTCGATCACCTCTTTTTCAACATGATGCGTCACACGTCGGATATCCCGTCGTCTTTTACCGGGATCCTGTTGGCCGACGACGACAACGGCGACCTGGCGGACGGCACCCCTCATTTCTGCGACATCTACGACGCCTTCTCGGCCCACGGTCTGGTCCTCGACACGTCGGGCCAGCTGAACATCGAGCACGAGGCGCTGACCACCATCGAGCCGGCGCAGGCCCCGCTTAAGATCTCGGCGCGGGTTCAGGTGGGCGACAGCGAGTGCTTCGAGCGGGGTGAGGCCCGGGTGATTTACAGCGTGGACGGCGGCGGGAGCTGGAAAGAGGTCGTGATGAGCGCGGCCGATGAGGAGAGCTACACGGCCGAGCTCGAGGAGATGGCGCCTGGGACATCCCTGCTCTACAGGCTCGAGGTGGACGAAAACCGGTCAGAGCGGCTCATCACCGTGCCGGCCAACCCGGCCGAGCCGTTCTACCGCGCCTATGTCGGGCAGCTCGAGGAGATCTACTTCACCGACTTCGAGGGCGAGGACGATGAGGGATGGTCCCACGAGCTCGTCGAAGGGGACGATCGCGAAGGCGCCGACGACTGGATGCGCGGCAGCCCCAAGGCCAAGGGCGGCGACCCCGAAGGCGCCTTCAGCGGTGAGCGCGCCTGGGGCAACGACCTGACCCCTGAAGACCGCTGGGACGCCAAGTACCAGCCCAACATCACGAGCGCGCTCGTAAGCCCGAAGTTCGACCTGACCGAGCACGAGACGGTCCGCCTGCGTTTTCGCAGGTGGCTCACCGTGGAGGACGGCTACTTCGATAAGGCTCGGGTCGTGGTGAATGGGGCGACCGTCTGGCACAACGCCGCCACCGAAGGCAAAGACGCCGATCCCCACACCCTGCACCACGTGGACCAGGAGTGGGTGCTTTTCGATCTCGACATCACCGCGCAGGCCGCGGGCAAAGAAGAGGTCACGGTGCGTTTCGAGCTCGAGAGCGACGGCGGGATGCAGATGGGCGGCTGGAACGTCGACGACTTCGGCCTGTACACCGCTGCGGCGCCTCCCGTGGAGGAGCCGTCCGACCCGGACACCGACGAGGGCATCGAGCTCGACACCGACGAAGGTGCCGACGAAAACGAGATGGGCGGACAAGAGGCCGAGTTCAAGGCAGCGACCGCCGGCTGCGGGTGCAGCGCGCCCGCTTCGACCTCCAGGCCCACGGGGCTCCTCGAGCTCGTCACAACCCTCGCCGGCTTCTAGGCGAAAAGTCGTTCCAGAAACATTCCACGAGTCGATCACTCCTTTGAGCGGCCGTCTGTCTCGGGGACGTCGATGCGATGGCGCCTTATCTTGCGGTACAAGGTGCTCGGATCGATGCCCAGCTCCTGGGCGGCGGCGGCCCGGTTGCCTCCGTGCTTTTGGAGCACTCTCGCGATGAGCACCTTCTCGAGGGCCCTCAGGTTGGTGATCCCATGCACCCCGGGGTCTTCTCCGGCGGCCGAGTCCCCCTTCAGGTAGGGAGGCAGGTGGCGCGGCTCGATCATCCCCGAGGAGCACAGCACGAAGGCGTGCTCGATGACGTTTTGCAGCTCCCGCACGTTGCCGGGAAAATCGTGCTCCATAACGAGGGCGAAGCTGGCCGGAGACAGGCCGGTGATATCTTTGCCGTGCATGCGGTTGAAGGTGTCGATGAAGTGATCGGCGAGCAGGGGGATGTCCTCGAGTCGTCTCTCGAGCGGCGGGATCTCCAGGTGGACCACGTGGATGCGGTAGTAGAGATCCTCGCGGAACGATCCTTCGCGCACCAGTTCCGCGAGATCCTTGTTGGTCGCGGCGATGACCCGGACGTCGACGCGGACCGGCTCGACCGATCCGAGCGGTTCGAAGGTCCGCTCTTGGAGCACGCGCAAGAGCCGGACCTGCATGGCCGTGGAGACGTCGCCGATCTCGTCCAAGAAGATGGTCCCCCCGTCGGCGAGGGCGAAACGACCGGGCTTTGAGCGCTTGGCGTCGGTGAAGGCGCCGGCCTTGTAGCCGAACAGCTCCGACTCGAGCAAGGTGTCGGGCAGAGCGGCGCAGTTGACCGCGACGAAGGGCTTGTTCTTCCTCGGGGAGAGGTCGTGGATGGCGTGGGCGAACAGCTCCTTGCCCGTGCCGCTGGCCCCTTGAATGAGCACGGTGCTGGTGCTCTCGGCGATCTGCGGGAGCAGGTCGAACAGACCGGTGATGGCTGGGCTCTTTCCGACGATGTCGGCGAAGGTGTGCTTTTGCCTGAGCCTCTTTCTCAGCTCCTCGATCTGACGCAGATCCTGGAAGGTCTCCACCCCGCCGATGGCCTCACCTTTTGTGTCGTGGAGCACGGCGCCGGAGATCTTGATGGGGATCCGGTTGCCCGAGGCGTCGATGATGAAGACCGGTGACGTGGCCACCGGTTTTTGGGTGCGAAGAGTCTCTCGAAGGGCGCAGGCCTCTTCGCAGATATTGGCCCGAAAGACCTCGTTGCAGCGCTGGCCGATGGCATCTTTGCGGGCGATACCGGTGATTCTCTCCGCGGCCCGGTTGAAAGAGGTGATCCTCCAGTTAAGGTCCACCGTGAAGACGCCTTCGTTGATCGAGTCCAAGATGGGATCCCGAATGTCCATTTTACCTCCCGGGGGGCTCTTTTTGAGGACTTTGTCACCTGTCCTCATTTGTGAGTGAGCCATAAGAGCGTGCAATATGCAAATGCAACGTGCCCTAAGTATTGCATAATGCACGAGAAGAGCCCCGCTTTGTCTGGTGTGAAACTGTACACCTCTGTTATTACTAACAATATAAACTTGGCCCATCGCTTGCATAGTATCAGGGTGATGCGAGTCGTCGTGCCGATATATGACGGGAGACTCTCCCCGGTGTTCGATGCTGCCAAACGCTTTGTCGTGTTGACGCGGCAAGGCAAGGCTCGGTTTTCGACTGAGGAGGTCCGCATTGACAGCGCCGACGTGCTCACGAAGGTCCAAAAGATCGCCGCGCTGAAGCCGAACGTGCTCATCTGCGGAGCGATCTCGTTGCCGGCCGAGTCGATGCTCGTTTCGGCTGGTGTTCGGGTGATCCCCAACACGTGCGGCCAGATGGAGAAGGTGGTGGAAGCTTTTTTCGCCGGCAGGCTCACCCAGCGCGCTTTCTTGATGCCCGGGTGCACCGGGCAGAGGAGGCGCCGGGGCCACCGGCGCCGTTGCCGCGGATCGGGGCGCGGCGGATGACTCGTGCAAAACGCAAAACAACCGACA
>JAABTR010000221.1 GCA_011389755.1 Deltaproteobacteria bacterium
AGGCGCCGGGGCCACCGGCGCCGTTGCCGCGGATCGGGGCGCGGCGGATGACTCGTGCAAAACGCAAAACAACCGACGAAAGGTTTAAAAATGCCTAGAGGAGACAGAAAAGGACCCAGCGGGATGGGACCGATGACGGGAAGAGGCGCTGGATACTGCGGCGGCAACGACCAACCCGGGTTCGTGACGGCGCCGGGAGGCGGCGGCGGGATGGGCCGCGGGATGGGCCGCGGTCGAGGCGGCTGGGGCCGCGGGCAGCGAAGCCGCCGCGGTTTCGGCGGCGGGATGGGTCGCGGCCAAGGCGGCATCGCGCCGCCCCCGCCCGTGAACCGGCCGGCGGACGTGGAGCCGGAGGAGCTCGAGCTGCTCAGGGAGCAGGCGGCCAACTTGGAGCAGGCGCTTTTGGGATTGAAACAACGAATCGACGAGCTGGAACCGCCGAGCGAAACAAAAGACGCGGGATCCGAGAAGGATTGATCTGCCCTTTTAAGTTGGGCAGGCTGAAAGGAGAATGACATGAAAATCGCTGTCTCAGCTTCGGGTCCGGCTCTGGACGCCGGGCTGGACCCCAGGTTTGGTCGCTGCTCGCACTTTGTCATCGTGGAAACCGAGGACATGAGCTTCGAAGCCCTGGACAACGCAGCGGCCGCAGCAGGTGGAGGAGCGGGCATCCAAGCCGCCAGAGCCGTCGCGCAGAGCGGCGCCCGCGCGGTGCTCACGGGAAACTGCGGCCCCAGCGCCAATCAAACCCTCACCGCCGCCGGGCTAGAAGTCTTCACAGGGTGCTCGGGCACCGTCGCCCAGGCCGTGGAGAGTTTCCGATCCGGGCTCTCGGCCTCGTGAGTTCACTCAAATTACCAAGCGAGGTTTGGTCATGAAAGAAGGCCTGCGCATCGCGGTGGCGAGCGGAAAAGGCGGGACCGGAAAGACCACCATCGCCACAAACCTGGCGGTGGCTCTGGGCGCACTCGGCAAGAAGGTCGCTTATGTCGACTGCGATGTGGAAGAGCCCAACGGACACATTTTCTTGAACCCTGCGATCGAATGGAGCGGCGAGGTGACCATCCGGGTGCCCAGAGTCGATGAGAGGCTGTGCAACCTCTGCGGCGCCTGCGGCGAGGCGTGTCGACATTCCGCCATCGTGGCGCTTCCGAGCCGGGTCTTGACCTTCCCCAAGCTCTGCCACGGCTGTGGCGGCTGCACGTGGGCGTGCCCCCAAGGCGCGATTTCGGAGCGACCCCGGCGCACCGGCGTCGTCGAGACGGGCCATGCCGGGCCTGTGGATTTCGTGAGGGGGATCCTCGACGTGGGAGAGGCCATGGCGCCGCCGGTGATCCGGGGCGCGCTCGACAAGGCCCCTCGAGACGGCGTCGTCGTGCTGGACGCGCCTCCGGGCACATCGTGCCCTGTCATTGAGACGGTGCGATCCGCGGACGTGGTTCTTCTGGTGACCGAGCCGACGCCTTTTGGGGTGAACGACTTAAAGCTCGCGGTGGAGATGGTCAAAAAGCTCGGGGTGCCTTTCGGCGTGGTGGTCAACCGCGCTGGATCGGGCAACGATGAGGTTTACGACGACTGCGCCCAAGAAGGGATCTCGGTGCTTTTGGAGATTCCAGACAGCCTGGACATCGCCCGGGCTTATTCCCGCGGGCAATTGGCGATTGAAGCCGTGCCGAGCCTCCGGACGAAGTTCGAGGAGCTTTTGGGGGTCTTGGAAGAGCTGGCGAGCGCGGAGCGGGTGCCCCATGAGATGAAGACCGAGGCCCCCGCCATGGACGGGGAATTCGCGGCAGAACCGGTCGCGAACGACGAGCCGGCCGTCGTGGATGTTCCCGAGCTCGTCGTCGTAAGCGGCAAAGGCGGGACCGGCAAGACAAGCGTCGTGGCCTCGTTTTTGGCCTTGGCACAAAACCCGACCGCCGCCGACTGCGACGTGGACGCGGCCGATCTGCACCTCGTCCTCGAGCCGGAGGTTCGGCATCGCACCCCGTTCTCCGGAGGCCAGATCGCGGTGATCGATGAAGAGCGCTGCCGAGGGTGCGGTCTGTGCTCAAAGCGCTGCCGGTTTGGCGCCGTGGTCACTCCCGATGGCAGCGAGGTTCGGCGCGTCCAGGAGCTGTCGTGCGAGGGGTGTGGGGTGTGCGCGGACGCGTGCCCCCACGGCGCCATCGAGATGGCTGCGGCGCAAAACGGCGAGTGGTTCATCTCGGACACCCGGCTGGGCCCCTTTGTCCACGCGAGGCTCGGGATCGCCCAGGAGAACAGCGGCAAGCTGGTCTCCACTGTCAGACGCCATGGTCGGGCCGTCGCGAAGTCGGCCGGATCGCCCCTTTTGATCTGCGATGGTTCCCCGGGGATCGGGTGCCCGGTCATCGCGTCCATCGCCGCGGCGCGCATGGTCTTGGTGGTCGTCGAGCCCACCCTCTCGGGCCGGCACGACCTGGAGCGCGTGGCCGAGCTGGTCAGCCAGTTCGATATCCACATGGGGATCTGCATCAACAAAGCCGACGTGAGCCCGGAGCAGACCGAGGAGATAGCGCGCGACGCAAAAGAGCGCGGTCTGCAGGTTCTGGGACGCATCCGCTATGACCCGTCGGTCACCGCCGCCCAGGTGGCGAGACGCTCGGTGGTCGAGGCGCGGCCGGACGGCCCGGCGGCGCAGGACATTCGAAAGTTGTGGCGCAACGTGAAGGACGAGTTCGACAAACAGCTCACTGGAATGAGGACGGAAAAATGAGTCAAAACAAAACGGTGGAAGCCGACGCGGGCAGCCCGGTGGTCACCGCGTGTCCAAACTCCCCGGCGGCCGAGCTCTTTGTGCGGATCGCGCAGGACCTGCTCGCGCGGGAGCCGAAGAGATTGAAAATGGCGAAAGGCCGCCCGCTTGAAAAAGTCGGCGCGAGTAACTAGATAGAAAGGCGGTGTGCACCGAAGCCCGAGCTGTCGAATGAGCCCGCCCGAGAAGAAAAGGGGGAGCGATGTCTTTGTTCCAGGCGCCAGTAAAAATCACGGTTGTCGTGGACAACGAAGCCGGCCAGGGGCTCGAAGCCGAGCACGGGCTGTCGCTTTGGATCGAGACCGGCGGCCGGCGCGTCCTTTTCGATACGGGACAAGGGCCGGCCTTCCCCGTGAACGCGAAGCGTTTGGGCATCTCGCTCGAAAGG
>JAABTR010000222.1 GCA_011389755.1 Deltaproteobacteria bacterium
GGTCGTGGCGCGGGACAAACTGTCTGAACCCCGCCGGGCGGCACGATACTGCGTTGAGATGCTGAGGCTCGACCCCCAAAACGAGGAGGTCTATGTTCAGGGCAAGGAGCTATTGGACGCCTCGAGCGATCCCGAGCTGGGCGCGGCTCTCATCGAAGCCCGAATAGAGGGTCAGGACGAGCCGACGGCGCGTCGGGAGATGCACCTCGAGTTGATTCCGCTCCTTCTGCGTCTGGGGCGCAGGGATGATGCGAAGGTCCAGCTCATCGCGGCCTTGGATATCTTTCCCAACGATTTCGAGCATCACTGGATGCTGGCCGATCTCTACCGGGACGATGAAAACTGGTCGAAAGCCATAGATCACTTCGTGGCGGCGGCAAAGCTGTGTGAGGACACACAAGCGGCCATGAAGCTGTTTTTCGCCCTGGGCGAGCTGTACATGGACCACTCCGAGCACAAGGAGCTGGCGGAGAAGAGCTTCCTCAGAGTCCTGGGGTGGGACAAGACCCACGCCCCCTCCCTCGAACGGCTGGTCTCGCTCTACATCGAGCTGGGCAACCCGAGCCGGGCAGCGCAGGCGCTCGAGCATCTCATACGCACATCCCACGACAGCGATACGCGCATCGTGAAGATGGTGCAGCTCGCGCAGCTGCTCCAAGAGCATCTGGAGCGACCCGAGCAGGCCGAGCACTTGCTCGTAGAGGCCAGCCGCGTCGACCCGCTCGACTTGAGGCCGTTCGAAGCTCTGTTCAACATGCTGCGTCGCCAAAACGACTCGCTGTCGCTGGGGATTCAGCTGGACAGGGCGATCGCGGCCCAAGCGGCGGCGCTCGAGGAGCACCCGGGCGACGCGACCCTTTATCGAAACTTGGAAAAGCTGTGGGGCCTTCGAGACGAAACCATCTTCGTGACGCTGGCCAAAGAAGCGCTGTCTACGCTAGAGGGCGCTTACGTTCCAGACGGTGACGCGCGCGTACATTGGGACGTTGGGGGGCGAATCGGGGAAGCGGCTTATGAGGACTATTTGTGTCCCAAGTCCGTGCTCGCGGGTCTTCGGGAGACCTTGAGAGCGCTCCAAGAGTCGATTGTAAGGCTCGAGTTGACCTCGGGTAGGGATCTGAGCTTTGGGCGAGAGGCCAAGCTGCCTCGCAAGCATCCCCTCGTCACGGCGGTCACCCGCATGGTGCCGCAGTTCGGTCTGCCGGTTCCGAGCTTCTACGTGTCAGATGCGCCCGGTGTGCGGGTCTTGCCCGGCGACACGCCGTTCGTGGTGGTGCCGAAGACCGTCGCCGAGTCCAACCGGATGGCCGTTCACCTTTTTGCCGCGGCGCTGGCGCTTCAGACCATTCGCTTGGGACTGTGCCTCGTCACGGTGGTGCCCCACAGGCGCCTGCGGCTTCTCCTGGCGGGCGCGCTCAGGATGCTGAACAAAGCCTATGTCTTGCCGGACGCCGCAGACGTCGAGACCGTCCGAGCCATGGAGGAGCTCAGGCCCTTTGTCGCGGACGAGGTCCTCGAGCGCATCAAACCCTTCTTCCTGGACGCTCAGGCCGTCCTCGCTTCGCCCTCTTTCGGCGTGGACCTGTATGCAGCGGGGTATCGAAGCGGCTTCATGGCCGCGGGATCCCTCATCGGTGCGATCGACGGCCTCCGGGCGTTTCAACTTGCCGACAACGGGGCGCTGTCGGAGCTGCCCGGCGCGGGTTCGGTCATGTCTTTTGCGTTCAGCCGGGATCACGTGGAGCTACGCAAGAGGTTGGGGATTTAAAAGGAGACTGTGCCGAATGCCCTTTGCGGGGGCGATTGTGTTATGTTGCGGACATCATGATCATCGGAGTCCTCGGCGGAACATTCGACCCTCCCCACGTGGGGCACTTGGAGCTGGCCAAGATCGTTTTGCAGCACGGCGCTGTGGAGCAGGTTTGGTTCATCCCTTGTCTATCGCACCGCTTTGGAAAGCAGCCCGAGCCGTTTGAGCATCGTTTGGCGATGTGCCGCATCTTGATCGAGGGGGATTTGGAGCGCATGCGCGTTTCAGACATCGAGGCGCAGCTGCGGCGTCCTGGACACACTCTGGATCTCGTGTTGATGCTGCAGTCGCGCCACCGGGAGCATCGGTTTCGGCTCCTCGCCGGTTCCGACATCTACTGGCAAAAGGACAAGTGGCACAAGTACGAGGAGATCGCGAAGCTGGCGCCGCCTGTTTACGTGGCGCGGCAGGGAGAACCGAGTTTGCCCTTCGAGGCGTTGCCGGCGCCCCCCGAGGTGTCGTCCACACAGCTGCGCGCGCAGCTCAAGGGGCAAAAGTGCTCCTTGCCCGCGATTCCGGAGGCGGTCATGGCCTACATCAAAGAGCACGGGCTTTACCGAGACGACAGATGATACAAAAACTTTTCGTCATCGGTGCCGGAGCCGTGGGAGGCTCTATCTCGCTCGCGCTCAAAGATGCCGGTCAAGACATCTGTGGACTCTACGACGAAGACGGGGACCGGTCGCGGCGTCTCGCCCAGAGGCTCGGCTTGTCGCCAGACGACACGGCCTTTGGCGCGGTGGCGCGGGCGAACACTGTCTTGGTGGCGGTCTCCGAGGAGTCAATCAAAGAAGTGGCCCGGCGCGCCGCGCGGGAGGGGCTTTGCCGGCGGGAGCAAATCTGGCTGCACACGGCCGGAGCGCGTGGCAGCGATGAGCTGGAGCCGGTTCGCGGCCTCGTGGCCGGAGCGGGGGTGTTTCACCCTCCGTATGCCTTTGCTTCGGGCGCGGTGACGTCTGTGCCTTCTGGCCTGGTCTTCTCCACCGGGGGCGACGATTCGGCCCGAGCACGCGCTGCCGAGCTCGCCAAAGCCTTGGGAGGCACCACCGCCACGGTCGAAGATGACAGCCGCACCCTCTATCACGCGGCGTGCGTGGTGGCGGCGAACTACGTCACGACGCTTCTGGACAGGGCCTGCTCGCTGCTCGTCCGCATCGGGGTCGAAGAAGATATCGCCAGGCAGTTGGCCGCGCAGCTCGCAGAGTCCGCGGCGTGCCAGGTGCGTCGACGCCCCGCGCCCGAGGCGCTCAGCGGGCCGATAAAAAGAGGCGATTTAAAGACGGTGGAAGAGCACCTGCGAGCCCTGGCAGACGTGCCCGATACGCAGCTCATGTACCGGCACCTCGGGCGGCTCACCTTGGAGCTCGCCCAGGCAGGCACCTCTTCTTTGTCAGCCGGGGAGGTTGAGGCGTTGCGCCGGGTGCTTGAACAAAAGGGCTAGAGGGGTTTGTTAAAAGCCCGCGGTTTCGATGTAGGGCCCCACCGACGCGGCTTCGATGTCGCCCCTCAAGACGCGCAGGGCGCCTTGGGCAAGAGCCAGCATTTCGTTCTCTCCGGGGATGGTGACGAAGCGATCGCAGATCCAGCCGACCCTCTTTTTGAGCGCGTCGATAAAAAAGGTCTGGTAAGCGACGCCGCCGGTGAAGACGATGCCGTCCACCTCGCCGTCCAGGGTCGCGGCCATGGCGCCCACCTGCTTGATGAGCTGGTGGATGGTGGCTGCGATCACCTGGGAAGCGTTCTCGTCGCCCTGCTCGATGCGTTTTTCGATGATGCGCAGGTCGTGGGTGCCCAGGTGCGCGACCCAGCCGCCTCCTCCGACCAGGCGCTTTTCCATCTCGGGCAGGCTCATCTTTTGGGAGTAGCACAGCCTCGCGAAGTCCAAAACCGGCAGGTCCCCCGAGCGCGTCGGGGCCATGGGGCCGGAAGCCGATGCGTCGTTGGCGTCGATCTGTCGGCCTTTTTTCTGCGCCGCTACGGTGAAGCCCGAGCCCAGGTGAAGGACGATGAGGTTCAGATCGTCGAGGTCCCTGCCCAGGTCCTGCGCGGCCTTTCGCGCCGCCGCTTTGACGTTGAGGGCGTGGGACAGAGCGTGCCGGGGGATCTCAGGCAACCCTGTCAGGCGGGCCTCGTCGATGAACTCGTCGACGCAGACCGGGTCGACGATGTACGCGGCGCAGCCGGCGCGATCGGCCATCTGCTTGGCCAAGGGCGCGCCCAGCAAAGACGGGTGCTGGACCTGGACGCGACCTGCGGCGATGGCATCGAGCATGGGATCGTCGACGACGAAGGTGCCGCTGGGGACCGGCGCCACCGGGCCCCCGCGCCCGACCACCGCGGCCAGAGAGCTCGGCTCGATGCTCTTTTCTTCAAGTAGGGTCTGCACGATGTCTGCGCGCCATTCCAGCTGGCTGAAGATGGTTTCGAAGCGGGCGAGCTCCTCGTCGGCGTGGACGAGGTTTTGAGACAACACCTCGCGCGTCCCGTCGTAGACCGCCACCTTTGTCGAGGTGCCGCCCGGGTTGATGACGAGGATGAGTGTTTTTTCTGTGTCGTTCATTTGTCTTGACATCGCTCCGCCTTGCTTAAACCCAATCGAAGCGCGCCGTGAAGTGCCTCAAGAAGCGCGGCGCCGATACGATCTTCAGACCCTTGACCGACGTGCGACGTTTGTGGACGTTTTCGACGGCTTCGACGACGTAATCCATGTGGCTCTGGGTGTAGACCCTGCGGGGGATGGCCAGCCGCACCAGATCCATGGCCGCGGGTTTTTCCGAGTCGGTCTCGGGATCGTAGCCGAACATGACCGTACCGATCTCGACGCCGCGTACGCCGGCCTCGAGGTAGAGCTCCACCGACAAGGACCACCCCGGGTATTGGAGCGGCGGGATGTGAGGGACGATGCCTCGCGCGTCGAGATAGACGGCGTGGCCGCCTGCGGGCTTGACCACTGGTATACCTCTGGCGGTCAGGGCGTTTGCCACGTAGGCGGTGGAGCGGGTGCGGTACTCGAGGTAATCCTCTTCGAGGACCTCGTGGAGCCCCACGGCGATGGCGTCCATGTCACGACCGGCCAAGCCGCCGTAGGTGGAGTAGCCTTCGGTGATGATGAGCAGCTCTTGTTCCTTCTTGGCCAGCTCGTCGTCGTTGCAGCACAAAAAGCCGCCGATGTTCGCCAGGGCGTCCTTCTTGGCCGACATGGTGCAGCCGTCCGCGTAGGAGAACATCTCCTTGACGATCTCTTTTACGGGTCTGTCGGCGTAGCCGGGCTCGCGCTTTTTGATGAAGTACGCGTTCTCGGCGAACCGGCAGGCGTCGATGTAGAACGGGATGCCGTTTTCGTGGGCGATCTGGCTGACCTGTCGGATGTTTTCCATGGAAACCGGCTGGCCGCCGCCGGAGTTGTTGGTCACTGTGATCATCACCAGCGGGATCTGCGCGGGGCCGATCTCCTTGATGGCCGAGCGCAGCTTGTCCGTGTCCATGTTGCCCTTGAAAGGCGCTTCGTGGGCGGGATCCTTGCCCTCTTCGACCACCAGGTCCACCGCTCGTCCGCCGAGGAATTCGATGTTGCCGCGGGTGGTGTCGAAGTGGGTGTTGTTGATGACGGTCTGCTTGGGTTTGAGAACCGTCCCGAACAAGATGCGTTCAGCGGCTCGGCCCTGATGGGTGGGGATGACGTGTTTGAAGCCGAAGATCTCCTGGACCGCGGCCTCGAATCGGAACCAGCTGCGAGCGCCGGCATAGGATTCGTCGCCCCGCATCATGGCGGCCCACTGCTCTGAAGACATGGCGCTGGTGCCAGAGTCGGTGAGGAGATCGATGATGACGTCTTCGGCTCTGAGCAAGAAGGGGTTGAGACCGGCCTCGCGAATTTTTTGCTCGCGCTGGGCGCGCGTGGTCATCTGAATCGGCTCGACGGCTTTAATCTTAAATGGTTCGATAAAGGTCTTCACAGCTGCCTCCGCTGGTTTGGTGCGCAGCCCGTGGACGCTAAAACGCGGGGCGCGCGCTCGTTCCGCGCGAAAGAGACTGCGATCGCGCGGTTTGAATAAACGCTTTTAGTACTAGGGCGGGGGCCTCGTCAATGGTTCGGTCCGGTAACTAGTCGGGAATCGTAATATTTATGACGGGAATCGGGGTGCGGACGGGCTTGCGGCCCCGCTTCGAAACGGCGTATTGTGCGGGTGGTCCGCCAGGGCGATCGTGTGCGTCGCACCCGAATTTACAGGTGCGTTTCGGTGGTGTCACCGCGGTGTCACACAGCTGAGATAAAAAGGTGTTTATGAAAACAACGATTCTCATCGTCGAAGACGAACAGGACCTGGTCGGCATCCTCGAATACAACCTCCAAAAAGAGGGCTATCACACGCGCTGCGCCCTGGATGGAGCCGGCGCCTACAAAGAGCTGGCCCAAAACCCCGTGCCGGACCTTTTGCTTCTGGATCTGATGCTGCCGGACACTTCAGGAGTCGAAATTTGCAAGGAGATCCGGTCTGACAAACGCACGGCCCAGATTCCGATCCTCATGCTGACGGCCAAGGGCGAGGAGATCGACCGCGTCGTGGGGTTCGAGGTGGGGGCGGACGACTACGTGGTCAAGCCTTTCAGCGTTCGGGAGCTGATGCTCAGGATCCGCGCTTTGCTCAAGCGCACGGGCCCGGTGGAGCCACAGGAGGAGCAAGAGACGGTTTTTGGACTCCTGCGGGTGAACATGCCGGCGCATCGCGTGTGGGTCGACGACGAAGAAGTCGTCCTGACCGCCTTGGAGTACCGTCTCCTCATCACGTTTCTCGATCGCCGCGGTCGGGTGCAGACCCGCGACACCCTGCTGACCGACGTGTGGGGGATAAGCGCGGACGTGACCACGCGCACCGTCGACACCCACGTCAAGCGGCTGCGCGAAAAGCTAGGCGCCGGCGGCTCTTACATAGAGACCGTCAGAGGCGTGGGGTATCGGTTTCGTTCCCAGCCCAATGAGGAAGGCTCTTGAAACTCTCCATTCGCATCAAGCTGTTCGTATTTTCTCTGGCGCTCATTCTCATCGTCGTTGTCGTTTCTGGGATTTTTCTCACCCACACCCTGCGCAACCACCTGCTCGAGCGGGTGGAAAACGAGCTGCTCAGACATGCCGCCGCCTCCAGGCTTTTCTTGGAGACCAGGGCGAACCTGAAGAGCATAACCGAGGTGGACCCGGTCGCCCACGCGCTGAGCGAGGCCACGGCGTCGAGGATCACGGTGATTCTCGAAGACGGGACCGTCATCGGGGATTCGGCGTTGCCCCTCGAGGATGTTTATAAAGCCCCGTCTCACGACACCCGGCCCGAAGTGATGGAGGCGCTCGAAGGAGGCAAGGGGGGGGCCGTCCGATACAGCACCACCATAGAAGACCACGTCATGTACGTGGCGGTTCGCTTCGAAAGCGGCGGCGATGTCGGCGTGGTCAGAGCTTCCAGGCTCGTTCCGGAGATCAACGAAGCCCTCTTCGAGGCGCGCTCCGCCATCGTGATAGCGGGGATGCTCGGGCTTTTTTTGGCCGTTTTGTTTGCCGGGGTCTTTGCCCACATCTTTTCGAGGGCTTTTCGAGACATCGTGGAGTACGCCCGTGGTGTCGCCGAGACGGGAACCACGAAGAGGCTCGAGGTTCGCTCCGGTGACGAGATAGGGGGCCTGGCCGGTTCCCTCAATAAGCTCGCAGAGCAGCTGGAGCATCACGTGCGCACGTTGTCCTTGGAGCGCGATCGATTCGAGACGGTGCTCGAGGGGATGAGCGAGGCGGTCTTGGCCCTCGACGAAGAGCAGCGGGTCACTTTGCTCAACCGGGCAGGGGTGTTGTTGCTCGGCCTGAGCGACGTCCCTGTCGGGCGAACCCTCGTCGAGCTCATCCGCGTTCCGCAGGTCCAAACTCTGGTGTCGGTGGGCCGGGAAAACGTAAGCACAACCGTGGAATTCGATCTCCCGGGGAATCGCGACCGCCGGGTCCTCGCCAGAGCCACCGAGCTTCGTTCCGGAGGCACAGTGGTCGTCTTGCTGGACGTCACCGAGCTGCGCCGGCTCGAGCGCATCCGCAGGGACTTCGTCGCGAACGTGTCCCACGAGCTGCGCACACCGGTCAGCGTGATCAAGGCGAACGTGGAGACCCTCATCGATGGAGCTGCACAGGATCCGCGGGCCGCCGAGCGTTTCCTGAACTCTACCTTGGCCAATGCGGAGCGGCTCGCTGAGTTGATCTCCGATCTTTTGGACATCTCCAAAATCGAGGCGGGCAAGTACCAGCTGGATATTGCCGCTGTCGACGTCGGGAGAGCTTGCGAGCGCGCTGCGGAATCGATTGAGTCGCGGGCCGCCGACCGGGGCATCACCGTAGAGACACAGAGAGCCGAGACGATCCGCGCGTGGGCGGACCAAAGAGCCCTGGACCAGGTCCTCTTCAACTTGGTGGACAACGCCGTCAAGTACATCCCAAGCGGCAGCCACGTGCGCGTGAGCGCTCTGCAACGCGGCGAGCTCGCGCGTATCGAGGTCGCGGATGACGGGCCTGGTATCGAGCCGAATCACCGGGATCGCCTGTTCGAGCGCTTCTACCGGGTCGATGCCGGTCGTTCACGGGCGATGGGAGGCACCGGGCTCGGCCTGGCCATCGTCAAGCACCTGGTCACGGCGATGAAGGGAGCGGTGGGGATGACTGCGGCCCGGCCGCACGGTTGTGTTTTTTGGGTGGAGCTGCCGAGCGTGTCGCGGACCGACGCGTCTATCCTCTGAAGTTGGTCTGAGAAGGACGGCGCCTGTTGCGCTGGGATCCCATCACTTTGCCGGCGGTCGAGACGATTTTGTGCCCTGCTTTGATGGAGGCGACCCGGGTCGCGCTCCCAAAGGCTCGCAAGCGGGGCCTCGCCTTGTCCCACAATCGGCCCGAGCGCGCGGCCGCAGGGGGCGACTTGCGCAAGAGATCAACGGCGGCCGCGCTCGCGCGCTTCGTGAGGTCCCAGAGCACCGTGAGCGCCGGGATGATGTAAAAGTTTACGCACCGCTGAAGCCAAACGACCCAGCCGGCTCGGTATTCATCTTCTTCAGTCTGCAGCTTGTCATCCCATGCTTCTTCAGATGGGTGGGCTGTGTTGGTTTTTGCCTCAAAAAAAACCTTTCTTGACGCGGCTCGCGACGATGGCGCTTCTTCGGGCTCCAGCTGGACTTCGAGTCGGATGGAGCCTGCGGTTCGGCCGGCCTGACACGAGAGTATTCGCCCGGTCAATTCGCCTTCGGCTTCGCCGGAGAACCTCACGAGACATCCCGGCGCGAGTAGGTTCGAGGCGGTCTCGTCTTCGAGCTCTTCTTCGACTTCGGTTCGGTGCGAGCTCGAAGGTTCGCTCGATTCGACGAGTTCGAGCCCCGCGTCGATGGACGACCCTTTGGGGCTCGGCATGCTCCAGACGATCCGGGCCTCCTTGGAGACCGGTGGCGCGTCCGCTTCCAGGTGCATCAGCACGGGGCGCAAGCTGCCGACGTCGAGGTTTTCGTCGAAGCGAGCGGCGATGCCCTCGTTGGAGATGTTGAGCGTGCTGCCCGCGATACTGCGGGCCTCGTCTTCGGTCCCCTGCGGCTCGAGGAGCTCCACGGGTCTCGAGATTTCTATGCGCTGGTGCCTGCGATGTTCGAGCTGGAGTTGCATTTCGACCTCGCTTGCTTATGGTTCAAGTGACTACATTATCCGACATTGTCACCTGGGGCAAAGAATGAGCGCGTGTCCGGATACTGAAATGAGATTTTCGCTGATTTATCACGGAAATCCGGTTGGATATTTTAGCAGATCGCACCAAGATAAAAGCACACGAAAATAAGGAGCCAAAAATGAGATTGAAGCTGATGGGCGTCGCGGCATTGACCGGGCTGTTTGCGCTCGGGTGCGGAGCCGGCAAGACTGAGGAGCAAGTCGAAGTTGAGGCCAAAGAAGCCGCGGATGCGCTGGCCAGCGCGCTCAAAGAGGCAGCCGATAAGGCCCAGGGCGAAGCCGAAAGAGCCGCTGCGGTCCAGGCGGAGGCCGAAAGACAGGACGCGAAGGCCCCAGGCGTGGCCTCAAGCGCGGAGGCAGGCGCCATGGATCCCGAAGGGGCGATGATCGCTCAGATCGAGCTGCTCAAGGCCGGCAAGACCGAGGAGCTCAGAAGCCACTTCACCGCCCGATTGCAAGGCGAGATCACCGAGGAAGCGGTGAGCAAAGGCAAGGCCGAGTCGGAGAAGATGCCCCCACCCGCCGAGCTCATAAAGGAGATCAAAGACAAAGAGGTCGATGGTGTAAAGACCGCCAAGGTCATCATGCCCAGCGGCCGCGTGCTCACGACCCTCGTTTTGGAGGACGGAAAGTGGCTCGCGGACACGGTCTGGTTCCGGTAACCGCCCCCTTATTTAGAAAAACTGAAAGGTCGAGCCTAACCCGGCGGCTGGAAGCACTCGAGGGTCGGCGGAGGTTCACAAAAACCGGCGCGGATCTCGTCGAGAGCCATGGTGACGAGCCGGGATATCCAAGACTTCGTCACGCCCATTTGCTCGGCGATATCCACGAGTTTTAAGTCTTCGAAGAAGTACTTGTAGATGATGGTGCGCTTTTTTTCAGGCAGGGCATCGATGCGCTTTTTGAGCTTTTCGCAGTAGCGTTTCTTTTCGAGCAGGTACTCCGCCTGGGCAGGCTCGCTGACGGGCTCGTTCTCTTCGTCCGCCGCGTACGAGGTGACGTACGCGGTCGCCAGCTCCTTGAGGGCATCGGCCAGGCGGTGGACGGCTTCGACTTTGTCGGCGGGGGGCGGCGTGTCGTTTTGTGCCTCGAGCATCTCTTCGGCTCGCCTGTAAAACGCGATCTTGCGCCGCAGACGCCTAGGGAACCAATCGGCCTCTGCGGCGCCGTCGTAGATAGCGCCTCGGATGCGGTGCTGGGCGTACGTCTGGAAAGAGACGTTTTTTGTTTCGTCGTAGCGATTGATGGCCTCGGCCAGGCCTTCCAGGGCGAAAGAACGCAGGTCATCGACCTCGATGTCCCCGCCGATCTTTTTCTTTTCGGTGGAGACGATCCGGTCGACCAAAGGCATGAACCGCGTCGCGAGCGCGTCCTTGTCGCTTCTGTCCATCACCCATCACCATAGCATGGTGCGACATGTGGAGAAAAGTGCTATGGCGGTGGCATCGGGGATCCGACCGCCTTCGGGCCGGCTAGCGATTGTTGCGCGGCGCCCCGGCCTTGCCCCATGGCGGCGATCCTTTGTGCCGCTTTCGCTTATTGCTCTTCTTGGCCGGTGCTTGGGTGTGTTTGGTCTTTTGCTCGGGCTGGAAGGGCTTCTTTTCGGAAAACGCGTGGTGGGTCAACTCGGTGTAGGTCGACTCATGAGCACCGTTCGACAAGCTCTGCGGTTGGAGCTCGCCTTCATGTTCCTCGAGCTCGAGCTTGAGTTCTCGGATGGTCTCGGCGAGCTGCCGCGACTTTTTTCGTTCCTCTTGGAGCTGACTCTCGATGCGGCTTTTTAGCTTTTCGAGATTTGCCAACGCGTCGTCACCGGCGGCTCTAGGACCCGGCGGGCAGGTTGCTTCGCCTGGGCTCATCGAGACAGACGAGAACCGCGTCGCGTCCAATCCGAGCCTCTTTTGTTCGCCTTCGGGGATAGAAGCGACGAACGAGGCCAGGCCTCGGCTGACGACATCGGCCATCACCTCTTTGGGATCGCGCCCGAGCTCGCGGGCCGCGAATTCGAGCAGATCATCGAGGAAGTAGACGATGTCCCCGGGAATGGGCAGGTTTGGTAACGGCCGTGGTCGAGATTCCCCTTTCAGGGTGGGGGCGGTGCTGGAGGAAGACGGGTGCATATCCTGCATCGGCTGGCATTCCAATCGTTTCATCCTTTTCTTGTCGTGTCCAAAACGAACGTGTACGTCGTGGAGTGAGTCGCCCGAGTGGGCTTTTTTTTGGTATCTCATACCGGCGGTTCGAGGCAATCATATTCCGCACGGAGACGGTTTTTTTTAAACAGCTCCTGTGTGAATCGAGACGCGAGCAGGAGCCGAATAGGCAGCGAGGACAGAGGCGTGAAGGTTATTATTGCCATCGATTCCTTTAAAGAGAGCCTGGGCTCCCTCGAGGCGGGGAGGGCGGCCGAACGAGGGGTCCAGAGCGTCTTTCCGGACGCTCAGACCCATGTTTTGCCGGTGGCGGACGGCGGAGAAGGGACCGTGGACGCCCTCGTGAGCCTTTTGTCGGGCCGGGTGATCAAAGCTCGGGTGACTGGCCCCCTGGGCGATGAGGTCGAAGCCCGGCTGGGGATCTGTGCAGATCGCAGCACGGCCGTCATCGAGGTGGCGGACGCCGCCGGGCTGTCGCTGGTTCCGCCAAAGAGGCGCGATCCGGCCGCGAACACCACCCGCGGCGTCGGGCAGCTCGTGCGCCGGGCTCTGGATCTCGGGGCCACCCGCATCCTCATCGGCCTGGGCGGGAGCGCCACGAACGATGGGGGTATTGGGATGGCCTTCGAGCTCGGTTTCATCTTCGAGGATGATTGCGGTCGGGAGATCGCGCGCCCAGTGGGGCGGGATCTGCAAAGAATCGCTCGCATCGTCTCGGACGAGCGGGACGAGCGCCTGGACCGGGTTAGCATCGAGGCGGTCACCGATGTGGACAACCCTCTGTGCGGGCCCTACGGCGCGGCGCGGACCTATGGGCCGCAAAAAGGGGCAGACGGCGCACAGTGCGCCATGCTTGACGCCGGGCTGGAGAACCTGGCGACGCGCATGCGGATCGATCTGGGGCACGAGGTCCGCGACATTGCCGGCGCAGGCGCTGCCGGAGGTTTGGGGGCTGCGGTGGTGGGCTTTTGCGGTGGGACCATCCGGGCCGGCATCGACTTTGTGCTGGATACGGCGGGGTTCGATGATCTTTTGGAAGGAGCGGACTACGTGATTACCGGAGAGGGGCGCATCGATGCCCAGACCGCTCGGGGGAAGGTGCCCGCCGGGGTGGCCAAGCGCGCGGGCGCGGCGAAAGTGCCGGTGATCGCCGTGGCCGGCGCGGTGTCCGCGGATGCCGATGTCCATGGCGCGGTGGGGCTGGGCGCGATCTTTTCGGTGATGCAAGGCCCCATGAGCTTGGAGGAGGCCCTCTTGCCCGATAGGGCCGCTCAGGGGATCTGTCGGACAACGCAGGAGATTTTCAGATTGATACGGCTGGAGAGAACCGGGGTCCACGCCCCAAGGCGCCGCTGAGCGCGTACCACCCTCCTCGGTCGCCCATCACAAAAGCTCATAACAGTACCGGCGGAAATGTTCAATATTCTAACAATAGTTCAGGGATTGAACTAATCGGGTAAGGAAATTTAACTTTCGCCG
Organism: Deltaproteobacteria bacterium; assembly: GCA_011389755.1. Classification (GTDB taxonomy): domain Bacteria; phylum Myxococcota_A; class Polyangia; order JAAYKL01; family JAAYKL01; genus JAABTR01. The sequence continues at coordinate 13,172 of JAABTR010000222.1, forward strand.
GTTCGGCGCCAGTGTTTTCGCCTGTTTAGAGAGCGGCATGGGGGTTGCAATGCTTTAGGGGTGCAACGGCAACCCCGGCGCGGGGGAGCGCTGAAAACAAAAAGGAGAAGCGATGATAAACGTGGCGCAAAAAATGAGTTGGTTCCTGGCGGCAGGTTTTATGATCGCTGCTTCGGGCTGCTCTGGGATGAGCTCCGATGAGCTCGACCCGTCAGCGGTGCAAGAGAGCCTGACCCTCGAGCGCACAGACGGGAATCTCGTGGGGGTCTTTGTGAGCGCAGACGCCCAGCTGACATTCGTCTCTCGCGCCCCGAGCGCCGATCGCCTGGAGCTGTCGATGGATGTAAACGGCAAGGCGTTCGAGTGGTCGATGGACAATGAGCGCAATCTCCAAAGCTCCAACGGGTTTGGCGCCGAGGTCAGCGACGCTGACAAGGGGCTTCTAAAAGCGTTTGGAGACGCTCTGCTCGCGAAGCTCACCGAGGAGGGATGGGACGAGCGTTACGACACGTTCCCAGGCGTCGCGGCGGCCTTCTGGGCCGATGCGCCGTGCGGATACGTCCACAACGCCCGAACCTTCTTTATACGCGATCCCCAGCCTTACAGTTTGGGAGACGACAACGCGGATTACGCGGCCCATCTTTGCGTCATGCAGGGCGAGACCTTGGACGCGGTGTACGACGAGGGTAATGGC
>JAABTR010000027.1 GCA_011389755.1 Deltaproteobacteria bacterium
CCATTGTCTTTTTTGTAACACTCGGCAACACGCGTCCAGCCGTCCACGAACAAGGGCAAATCGTCGTCCGTGCGGTGCAACACCAGAATCAGTAGGTCGCCGGCCTTGCTTCCGGAGGGGCGAGCGATTCTGATGTTTTGGCCGTTGGAGTCCCAGATCTCGGTTGTGCCGATGTGTTTGATCTCGCTCGTGCTGCCACCGTCATCGCCATCAGCATCGTCATCAGCATCGCCACCGTCATCGGGTACCGTCGTTCCGCCCTCGCCCGTGACGATCACGAGTTGCGGCTTATTCGAGCCTTCGCGAGATGAGAAATCGGCGCCGTTCGTATCGTCTGGCAAGAGCAGGAACGAGTACTCACCAGAACTTTTAATCGCCTGGGTCACGTCGAGCTCGACCCAACCGTTCTGTGTGTTGCCCAGATCGGCGATGACACCGCCTTGGGGTGAGGGACGGTTGTTATAGGTCACGCCCCCTTCGGTCCAGTCGTTATGTGTCAGGTAGACCTTGGGACCGTTCCCTGTCGGATTCGTTACGAAAAGGCGCAACTTGGCGCTCCCGAGCGCCGCGGTCAGCTTCGGGACAGCAAAGCGAATAAGCGTCTCATAAACGTTGGGGGCTTCGTCCACTAAAAGCCCGCTTTTACCGCCAAAATTGCTCCCGGCGCTTGCGCTGTCCACATAGGCGTCGGCCTCTGGAGCGAGCTTGAGCGTCTGAGGGGTCGGTTTGCCGCTAGAATCGCCGTCACTTGCCGAGCCACCACCCACAGACCAGAGCTCCTTGCTCCCGAGGCGGATTACGGCTCGGCCGGCGTCTTCCACGTACAGGACGGCTCCTGTGTTGCCGGCTGTCTTCGAAGCCCACTGCGCCTTCTTCTGTGTCGTATAGACAACGAGATTGCCGTCCCCTTGCATCCCCAGATAGGCCGCATCGCAGCATATGCCGGCGGACCAAAGAACCTGCGTGCCGGACAAAAGAACGAGATCTCCGCCGCTTTCGAGGCCGAAGCTATAACGACCGCTCGGTGAGTCTAAAAAATCACCGCGCTGCAGCCTCTTACGCCCCTCAAGCGAGCCACTCCCGTCCGCGATCACACCGAACCCATCTGGGCCCAGGACAAAATCTCCGCCGCTCTCCTCGCAAGCGACGACGAGTAAAAACACGGACGAAAATAGTGCCCCGATACAAAACCTACTTGCTAACATTCGAAACCTCCTATTTTCTGGGGGAGCGGAAACTCACGCCGAGCCGACACACCTACTAGTATAGTGATTAATTTTGTGAATGTAAGCATGATTATGCACTGGTGCTTTTTTTAGGACCGGTAGGAGCTCGGTTCGCTGGAGGTCGCTTTCTTGTAGAAGATCGACTGAGCGATATCGTGGCCTTGGCCGCCCGTCCCGAAGTTGCGACAGTAGTCATCGTTGTGCCAGCTCTGACAGTCCTCTTCGGTCGAGCAATCGTACTTGTTATCGCGCTTGTAACACTCAGCCACGCGGGTCCACCCATCCAAGTACAGGGGCAAATCGTCGTACCCCAGCCACGTGTGCACATCCAAAAAAAATCAGCCCGCACATGCATAATTATCACAGCGACAGGAGTTAACGAAGGAGTCACAGAGGTGACCATGGCAGACCGCTTCGCGCCAGTGAAAACATCGCCCCGCTTCGAAACAAGCTGGGAAGTTGAACCCCATGCCTCCTTAAGGGTACAAATTTCTTCGACAAGAAGAAGACAACTGCCCGGCGCTCTTTTTTTGTCGTGATTTCCAGACGGGCGGAGGCGGACGATATGATAACGGACACTTATGAGACTTTTGCGCAAAGATACGACTGGATGCACGAAAACAGCGCCGAGCGCGCCGGTTTTTTCGAGGTCGTCTTTGCGAAGAACGGCGTTCAAAAAGTACTCGACTGCGCCTGCGGGACCGGGAGCGACCTGCTCTTATTCCAATCATTCGGGCTCGACGTGACGGGATCTGACGCCTCACCCGCGATGCTTAAGGTGGCACAAGACAAGCTCGCACAGCGAGATTCGAACATCTTCCTCGAGCATGTGGACTACCGCGGGCTCGAAAACCGTTTCGAGTCGCGTTTCGACGCCGTCGTCTGCCTCACGAGCGCCATCAACGAGGTGGTGCGGGACGATCAAACCCTCGGCGCCCTGCGCTCGATGCGCAGCGTGCTCGCAGAAGATGGGATCCTCGTTTTCGACCAGGGCATCGGCGACGCCGGCATCAAAGATCCGCCTCGCTACGCTCCCGTGGTCAACAGCCGCGATTACTCGCGGCTCTACAGCATGACGCTCGACAAAGGAATGCTCGCGATCGACATCCACGACTTCATCCACACCGAAGCTGAGCTGTCATATGAACGCGAACACTTCGACCTGCGCGTGCGAACCGTCGACTCCTGGATAGCTCTTTTGCGCCAGGCCGGGTTTGCTTCGGCGGACGTCTACGGAGACTGGAGCCTCACCCCTTACGACAAAGATCGCAGCAGCCGCCTTGTCGTCGTCGCGCGCAGGTGATGTCCATCGGGCTCAGGCGGTGACATCTTCGTCGTCTTCTGCGGTGACCCCGTTGGCAAAAGCCATGAGCGCCTCCAGCTTCGATTCTTCGTCGGCCACTACGGCGTCTTTCATGGCGGTCGCTGTGGTGCCACCCTTGGTCGTGCGTGTCAGCAGGGTCACCTCCTCGGATGACAGCTCGTAGGCCACGAGGGGGCTGCGGGTCGAGATGATCACCTGACATCTCCTCGACAGCTCGCGCAGCAGCCCCACCACTTCGGATATCATCTGCGGGTGGAGTCCTCTTTCGGGCTCCTCCACGAGCAGCACCGAGACCGGATCGATATGAGGCAGCGCCGCAAACCCCAGGTAGTACAAGATGCCGTCGCTCATGCGCTTCGCGCGGACCGTCTCACCGGACACAAGACGTGTCTGTATAACCTTGCTCCCGGTGTCGACGGCGCAAAGCTGGAGCTTTCTCACGCTGGGAAACAGCCGGCAGACCCGGTCGCGGATGGCCGTGAAGTCGTCCACATCCCGATCGCGGACAGCGTCGTAGATCCCCGCGAGTCCCAGCCCCTTTTCGGACTTAAAGGACAAAGGCCCGGCCCCAGGGACCAGCTCGCTCGGCTCCCGCAGCACATCCGGGTCGAACCGGGCCAAAAACACCCGCCTTGGCAGGGTCTCCTCGCCCGGGGTGCCGGCCGGAAGCTGGGCGTAAGCCGACGCGTCATTGGGAACAGTTGTGCTCTTGGTCTTTGTTTTCGTCTTTCCAAGCGCCCGCTGGAGGTCCAAGCCGGCCTGCCCCTGGGAAACGAACGACTGGACGCGGTGCCCGCGCTCTTTTGAAAAGCCCCAAAAAAAATGCTTGTTTTGCGCCAATAATACCCGCGATTCCTCTTCGCCAGGCTCGTCATCGAGCTCTTCGTAGAGACGCTCGGCGTCCTCTTGCGCCTCCACCGTGATGTCTCCCATCAACAGCACAAGCGTCTCGATGGCCCGAAGTAGCGTGCTCTTACCCGTATCATTCGGGCCAAAAAATGCGTGCAGGGGTGTGATATCGATGTCGGCATCCTTGAGACACCCATAGTTCTTGATGATGAGCTTATCGATGAATCTCATGAGTTGTTCCATACCAAAAACCTCACCCTTTTTTAAGGTGTCGAAGACCAAAAGCCTTGGCAACATGGATCCGCCCAGACCGGTTCGCACCCCGCGATTTGTTCGTGCCGCTCCACTGCGTGTCGCCGAGCTTCGCCTTTTTTATTGTCAAACAGGAATATTTGTCCTTTCTCGCAATACATAAACACGAAGGTCCGACCCCTGCGTCGAAGGTCGCCGGCCGCCTTCGCCGGCAGCATGCCCGGGACCTTGCCAACCCCCATCGTCTGTCGAAACGGCCCCTTCTTCGATTTGGAACACCGCTTGCTTGAAAGGACGGCCAATCGCGGAAGTCCGAAACGCCGTCATGACTGCAGCTCGCTGTCTAGACAAATTTTTGAGTGCAGGCACCGGGCGCAAACAAGGAGGTTGGTCATGGATATTCGAAAAACAGGTCGCAGACGGGGTCTGAGCTCACAGCGGTGGATCGCGTTCATAGGCTCGATCGCTTTGGCGATGTCGATGGCCGTCACGGTCCAGGCGGCTGCGCCGAGCGACGAAGAGATATCGACAGCTATTGAAGGGGAGCTCCTCTTCCACCCGGAAATCCCCTACAACCAGGTCGATATTTCGACATCCGACGGCATCGTCACTGTCGAGGGCAAGGTCCCGAGTTTGCTCGCAAAAAATCGCACTGTCCGGCTCGCCGAGTCGATAAAAGGGGTACGATCCGTCATCGACCGCCTCGAGATGAGCGAGGCCAACATGCCCGACTCGGAGATCGAAAAAGCGGTCAATTCGGAGCTGACGGCGAACTCGGCGACAGAGGCCTTCGACCTGAACGTCAAATCCAAAAACGGCGTCGTCACCCTGGGGGGCACCGTCCAGTCGTGGCAGGAGATGCGTGCCGGAATCCTCGCGGCCCAGCGCGTCATGGGTGTCAAACAGGTCGTCAACGATATCAGGGTCAGCAGGAAAAAGAGCCGGCCTGAGAGCGAGATCGCCGAGGACGTCCGGTCCCGGCTTAAGTGGGACGTTCTCGTGGACAGCGGCCTCATCGATGTCGATGTCAACGCCAAGCGCGGCCAGGTCACGCTCAGCGGAAAAGTCGGCAGCCCGGCGGAGAAACGCCGCGCCGAGCAAGACGCCTGGGTCGCAGGTGTCCGCTCCGTAGACGCTACGGGGCTCGACGTGATGCGCGTCTTCGAGGATGAACAGCGCCGGGAAAAGGCGTTCGTCATCAAGGACGACAGCCAGATCAAAAAGGCGATCGAAGACGCGATGCTCTACGATCCGCGGGTGCTCTCGACCGAGGTCCGAACGCACGTGATCAACGGAGTCGTGACCCTTACTGGCACGGTCCCCAGCTTGGAGGCCAAAAGCGCCGCGGCCCAAGACGCCCAGAATACCATGGGGGTGCGAATGGTCTACAACAACATCCAGGTCCCCAAGCAGGCCGATATCTCAGAAGCACAGATCTCGAAAAACGCCGCGACGATGATCAAAAACAGCCCCTTCCTAGAGGCCGATGACGTCGCTGTGCGGGTCAACAAAGAGCAGGTGATCCTCACCGGAACGGTTGACAACTATTTCGAAAAAGCCCTGGCCGAGCAGGTGGTCTCTCGCGTCAAGGGCATAAGCCAGGTGGACAACAACCTCGATGTGAGGTTTCCCAGCAAACCTCTCGCATACAATCCGTACGTGGACGACTGGGTCGCCACCGAATTCGTGTGGTACACGTATGAGCCGCAGTACGCCTTGGTCAGCGATGCCGAGCTCAAAGATGAGGTCCGCTCGGAGCTCTTCTGGAGCCCGTTCGTGGATTCCGATGACATCAATGTGGACGTAACACTCGGGACCGTAACTCTCGAAGGGACGGTGGAGTCGGGCGCCGAGGCCCGAACCGCCGAACAAAACGCCCTGGAAGCCGGAGCGCCGGTGGTGATCAACAAGCTCACGGTCAAATAGGCTCGTTACCCGATTAAGACGAGACACTACGAAAACAAAGCACTGTGCGTAAGGAGGATAGCCATGTTCCAAACACGCTCAAGACACGGATTCGCCACGGCGATAATGATGATAACGTGCATCTCCTACCTGATGGGCTGCACGAGCTGTAACAGCAAAGCCAAAACCCCGAAGATGAGCACGGGGGAGGACGTGAAGAAAACCCAGATTCAAGAACTCACTCAAGAACGCTCGATGACGAACCAAAAGATCGCCCAAAAAATAGAGGACAACTTGAAAAGGGACGCCGCCGTCGACGCAGCAGCCATCTCCCTCACCGTCATAGACGGCATCGCGACCCTTGACGGCAAGCAGAGTAGCTACACCGCCAAGCATCGCGCCGAGCTTATCGCCGAGACCGTGCGAGGGGTCCGCTCGGTCATCAACCAGATCGA
>JAABTR010000028.1 GCA_011389755.1 Deltaproteobacteria bacterium
CAGCTACACCGCCAAGCATCGCGCCGAGCTTATCGCCGAGACCGTGCGAGGGGTCCGCTCGGTCATCAACCAGATCGAGGTGGTGCCTACCGTGGCGCTCTCGGACGAAGAGATCAAGGGGGCTATCATCGGCTCCCTGGCTTTATCGCCCACCACGGAGTCTTATGAGATCAACGTGTCTGTCAAAGAGGGCATCGCGACGCTCACCGGCACCGTGGACTCCTGGCAGGAGCGCGCGCTGGCCGAGCGCCTCGCCATGAACGTCCGCGGCGTCAAGGGTTTCTTGAACTCGATCGCCGTGGAATACGACACGCAGCGCCCGGATTACGAAATAAAGCAAGACATCCAAGCGGCCTTCAAATGGGACGGCCTGCTCCACGACGAAAAGATCGATGCGTCGGTCCAGGACCGCAAGGTCACCCTCAAAGGAACAGTCCCCAGCGCCGCCGAGAAGCGACGCGCCATCTGGAACGCCCAAGTGGCGGGAGTCAATGAGGTGGTCGCCGACAATCTCAAGGTGGACTTCTGGGACGCCACCAGCGGCAAGTACCAAAAGGCCTCTTTCGATGATTCCGAAATCGATCGCGCCGTGGAAGACGCCATGCTCTTCGACCCGAGGGTGAATTCCATGAACGTCAAGACACGCGTGAAAGACGGAATCGTCTACCTCAGAGGCACCGTGGACAGCCTCATGGCCAAGCGCGCCGCCGAGAATGACGCCGAAAACACCACAGGGGTCATCTACGTAAAAAACCTCCTCAAGGTTCGTCCTAAAACGAAGGTCGAAGACCAAGCTATCAGCGCCAAAATCGAGCAATCGTTGATAAACGACCCCTATGTCGAAAAAGACGAGGTGAAGGTCTCGGTGAACGACGGCATCGTGCGGTTGGAGGGCTCTGTCGACACTCTTTTCGAAAAGTCCCGCGCTGAGACGGCCGCCGGACATGTGGCCGGCGCCACGGAAATAAAAAATTCCCTCGACGTCAAGATGCCGCAAGGTGTGCTCGTGTCGGACCCCTATCTCGCCGATTTCTATGTCGTCAGCTACTATTGGGTGGACGACGCCCCCGCCGCCCCTGACATGAGTGACAAGGAGATCGCCAAAAATATTCGGGAGGAGATGTGGTGGAGCCCCTACGTGACTGCCGAGGAAGTCGAGGTCGACGTTAGCAAAGGCGTGGCCAAGCTCGAGGGCAAGGTCGATAACTGGTCCGAAAGACGCGCCGCTGTCCGCGCGGCGTTCGAAGGCGGTGCCCAGCGCGTCGTCAACAACCTCTCGGTCGGCAGCTGATCACCACGCCTTTCGATTTGCCCCGCCCCTGTGGCCTGCAATCAGCCTTCATCGTCATTATATTTTACCTGACAAAGGGTTTTTGCACCGCCTCTGCATTGGGGACCGACGCAAAGGAGGCGTTCATGAGAAAGATAAAGAGAATTTTGGTCTGCGTAGACCAGCCCGAGCATGATCGCAAGATGCTGAGCTACGTCCGAGGGACCGCTCGGCTCTGCGAAGCGAACAAGATCTACCTCCTTCATGTCGGACAGGCGCCCCCCGGCGATCCTCTGCCCTCGGAGCTCGGCGACCGAACACGGGTCGACAAGCAGGTGCTCGAAGAGCTCGCCCGGGAGCACATCGTGCGCCCATGGCTACCGAGCTACGACTGTCATGTTATCGAAGGCTCACCCTTGATGGAGATCCTTCGCTTCGCGTGGCAGCACCAAGTCGACCTTCTTTTCATCTCCAGGCACTACGGTCAGTCTCCCGATGACGATGATGACGCGCTGCTCGCCAGGCGCATCGCCCGCAAGGCCACCTGCACCGTGGTGGTGATGCCGCGAGAGTTTCAGCTCCGCGCCCAGACAATCGTCGTCCCCATCCGCGACTCAGATTGTTCTCAAAAGGCTCTCGAGTTCGCCTGCGAGGTCGCTGTATCGGCCGGGGCCAAGGTCATCGCCCTCAACGTCTTCAGCGTGCACGGCGGTTACTCCAAAGTCGGGATGACCCTCGAAGACCACACCTGTGAGCTCGAAAAAGCGGCTCTGCGAGAAAACAACCGCCTCATCTCCCGGAGCAAGACCCTCGGCGCGGACATTGTGTCCCAAACGGTGGCGGATCTCGGCGCCGGGACGGTCGCTCACATCACGGACGCGATTGTAAAAACAGAGGCCGACCTCGTCGTTATCGGAGCTCGAGGGCGAACAGGTATGGCCGGGGTCCTCTTGGGCAAGGTGACCGAGAAACTCATCAGCTCGAGCCCCGTGCCCGTCGCCGCGATCAAGAAGAAGGGCGAGAGCGTCGGCGTCCTAAGGGCTCTTATGATCATCGCCGGTGAAGAAGATGTT
>JAABTR010000029.1 GCA_011389755.1 Deltaproteobacteria bacterium
CGTCGCCGCGATCAAGAAGAAGGGCGAGAGCGTCGGCGTCCTAAGGGCTCTTATGATCATCGCCGGTGAAGAAGATGTTTTTACCTCGCCGCAAAGCGTCGCAACGTCGTAGCGCGTTCTTTTTAAAGGATCTCTTTAGGCGATCTCCGATTCATCGATGCCGAAACACAGCAGTGTGTTCTTCACGGTGGCCTCGGCCAAAGGCTCTAGCTCGATGTCTCTGAGCTGCGCTATCTTCTCGGCCACGTGCCGAACGTGGGCCGGCTCATTGGGCCTGCCACGATGAGGAACCGGCGCCAAAAAAGGCGCGTCGGTCTCCACCAGGATCCGTTCCACAGGCGCCCAGGCGGCGACCTTTTGAATCTCAACCGATCTCGGAAACGTCACGATGCCCGAGAAAGACAAGTAAAGCCCCAGATTCAGGGCCTCTCGCGCGAGAGTTTCCCCCGATGAGAAGCAGTGGATCACCCCTCCGACATCACAGGCCCCCTCGTCTTTGAGGATGGCCAGGGTGTCCTCATCCGCCTCCCGGGTATGAACAACAACGGGGAGGCGCGCCTTGTGAGCCATCTTCACTTGCGCGATGAAGGCGCGGCGCTGTTCCTTGGGATCGGAGTAGTTGTAGTGATAATCGAGACCTATCTCCCCGAGTGCCCTGTTCTTAGGGGCATCGAGCGCGAAACGCAGCTTGTCGAGGGCGTCTGGGGTGGCGGCGTCTGCGGCGTGGGGGTGAATCCCGGCGGTCGTGAAGACACGCCGGTGTTTCTTCGCCAGACCGAACGTCTGCTCGAACTGTCCCACCCGCGTCGCTCCGGCGACAGCGATGACAGCGACGAGGTTGTTTTCCCAGGCCCGCTCGAGGATGACGTCGGGGCTCGCGGACAAGCGGTCCTTCATGTCCAAATGAGCGTGTGAGTCGATAAGTCGCATGGTCTTGCTCCGCCTAAATCGCGCCTTGGTTTTTTTTCAACAAGGGGCCGTGAGCCGTATCGCGTGCAAAGCTTCTTCGATCTCGTCCGCGATATCGCCACTCAATACCCGCCTGAAAGTCTCCAGTTTTTCTAGAGCCGCCTCCCGATCAACCCCTGCCAGGCAGAGCAGAGCGTTGACCGCCACCGATTGCTCGGCTTCTGCCTTGGCCTCGATGATCCTCGCGACTCGGGGGACACAGCCTGGGATGGGGAAGACCGCCAACGCTCCGAGCGCGGCGATGCGGCCTCTGCGGCTTCTTCCGTCGAGCAGCTTCTCGACGATGGTCCGTCCCAGCTCGCTGCCGCAACCTGCGAGGGCGACCGCGCAGATGGCTTTGTGCTCGGGGCCCCCAAAAAAAGAGTTGGCCCGGCGCTCGAGAACCGGCACGGCTTTCTCGCTGCCCAAGAGGCCAAGAGCCCACGCCGCCCGATCGGCGAAGTCCCCACCTTCCTCCAACGCCTCGATGAGCACGGCCTCCCCTCCGGGGTCCCCCAGACGAGCCAAGGTGTGAGCCGCTTCTCGACGGACAAAGACCGATGGATCCTCGAGGAGCGTCGTGAGCACATCTTCATGGGAGGCCGGCTCGGATTCTCCGAGAGCCGCGGCCACAGCGGCGCGCACCGTGGGAGCCGGATCATCCGCCAGCGGCAAAACTCTCCCGAGCACGCTGCCCAGCAAGGTCACCGCCATCTCAATCCCCACACATCGCACCGAGGCGGCTTCGTCGGCGAGAGCCTGGTCGATGACCTTCTCCGGAGCCCCGAAATCGCCGCATCGAGACTGCTCCAAAAGTCCCTCCAAGGCCTGCGCCCGAATCTCTTCGAGAGGATCCTTCGCCAGATGAAGAAGAGCGGCTATCGCGTCACCTCGGCCGGGTCCATTTTCGCTGCCGAGCGCCATCGCTGCCAGCCAGCGGGACTCGTGGTTTCCTCCTCGGGCGTCTCGCAGCGCCGCCTCGAGCTTGGGTTTATCGAGGGGAAGCAGCCAGCCGGTCATGGTGTGGAGAAGCTCTCGGTGTCGTCCTCGAGAATCTCGGCCAGCGCGGTGTCCGGCTTGTCCTCATCGGTCGTCTGATCCGCATTTTGTTGGTTCTGACTGCTCGCCGGACGAATGTCGTCGACCCGGTACTCTCTTAAGTTCGTTTCATCTTGAAGCTGAACGCGCAAGACCCGCTTGAGGACGTCTCGGTCCCGCACCCGGCCTTCGCCTTCCGGAGTGAGGACCCGACGCCCGACCCGCGGCATCCCTCTCGACGCGGAGCGATAAGCTTCGTCCTCATAGACCAGACAGCAAAGCAACCGCCCGCACACTCCCGAGACCTTTTGAGGATTGAGCACCAGGTTTTGATCCTTGGCCATGCGTATGGAGACCGGCTGAAAATCGCGGAGGAAGGTGTTACAACAAAGCCTCAAGCCGCACACCCCGATCCCGCCGAGCATGCGGGACTCATCCCTGACCCCGACCTGTCTCATCTCGATCCGGGTGTGAAGTCGCTTGGCCAGATCCCTGACGAGCTCTCGAAAATCCACGCGCCCTTCGCTCGAGAAGTAAAACACGGCCTTGTTGCCGCCGTGCAGGTACTCCACCTTGATGAGTTTCATCGGCAGCCGCAGTCGCTCGATGCGATCTTTGCACAGGCGAAACGCCGCGTCTTCTTTGTCCTTGTTTTTTTCCCTTTGCCGCAGGTCGTTAGCCGATGCCTTACGGATAACCCGCTGGAGCGTCCCCCGACCGAGCATCTGCCTCTTTGCCGGCACGACGACCTGGCCCAGGACCAGCCCCCGCCCGGTCTCGACGATCACCTTGTCCCCGGCATCCAGGTACATGTTCTGGCAATCGAAGAGGATCACCGGACCAGAGGACTGGAGCTTGACCCCCACGATGTCTTTGATGTCCATCCCCTCGGGGAAATCGTACTCGGAAATATCGTCCAAGAGGCTCTCGTTGTCCACCGCGTCCACCGCCGCTGAGCGCAAGTACTTGAGCTGCTCGTCTGCCATCTCCTCATAGCCCGGGCCGGGTGGAACGGACGGCCGCTCCGGGTTCACGGACGGGTCCGGGTGCTTGGGAACTTCAAAAAAAGCCAGGTCTTCTTGGGGCTGCGGTGTCTTGTCGAGCCCGGCGCCATTGGGGCCCCTGGGACGCCCGGCGTCGCGTCCAGGTCCGGGTCCGGGTCCGCGGCCGCCCGCTTGCTGCGATTTTTGCCGAGAGCCCCTGTCAGGGCGCTGCCCCGAGCCTCCGTCGCGACGCGACCCCTTGTTGCGCCCTTGGGATCCGCCTCGCTCCGAACGACCTTCTGCTTTTGCGCTGTCATCACCGGACTGGGGGGAGCTCTTCTTGCGCGACGGACCATATCGACGACGGGAAGGAGAGCGTGATTCACCCTCGGCGTGAGGCTCTTGGCTCCGCCCCCCTGCCC
>JAABTR010000030.1 GCA_011389755.1 Deltaproteobacteria bacterium
TTTTCTCCGGTTCGGTTGACGGCCCGGATCTGCGACGACGGCTCGAGGTCCCTCGTCCGGTGCCGCGCGGGTTTTGCCTATCGTCTCTGGGTTCGCGCGCGCCGCCCGGGTTCTCCTTGGGGGCTGCCCCTGGCCCGGGTCCGGGTTTACGGCCGCGCCCGCGCGGCCTGCGATTGCGCGAACCTCCCTGTGACTGCCCCGGTTTCGAAGAACTATTTCCCCCACCACTGTTGTGATTGTTGTTTTGATCGTCACTCATTACAAGCACACTTTTTTCCGAAAAGACGAGTTCAAACTCGCCCCCTCATTGTCATCAGCATTCTCTCGAGAGCGAGCTGAGAGTTCATGTTATTTCTTTCGATTCCGGTGCGCGCCTCCTCGATGGCAGTGACGAAGCGCGCGACCTTTTGCAGGTCCAGGCGGCTCGTCAGCTCGCTGAAGGGAGCCGAGAATCTTTTGGCGAGCGGCCTGGAGAGCCGGTCGCTGCCTTGATGAGCCAGAATAAAAAGGACCTCTTCGACGAACTGCATCGTCAAATCGAGCACCGCCAAAACTTCGACGCGATCTCTTCGGAGCGCCTCGGCTCTCGCGAGCCCCGACAGGGGCGTCGGCTCGACGGCGGCTTTGAGTAAATCGAGCACCGCCTCGACCCGAGGGCCGAGGTCTTCACCGAGATAGCTCTTGGCCTGCGCCATGCTTCCCGCTGCGAATGCCGACACGATCTCCGCCTCGTCTGCGCGGGCGCCCTGCTCGACGAGCAGCTCGGCGACCACTGAAGGCGGCAGTGGGCGAAAGCGCACCAGCTGACACCGGGAACGAACCGTCGGCAGAAGAGACGACGCCCGAGAGGTCAGCAGCACCAGGTAGCTCCCGGCGCGGGGCTCTTCGAGGGTCTTGAGCAGAGCGTTGGCCGCGGGCTCCGACATGGCGTCCGCGTCATCGATGACAGCGACCTTGGCCCGACCTTCGTGGGCCGGTATGGACAGGCGTCTCTCCATGTCCCGGATGATATCGATGGGGATGCGGGTCTTTCCCTCGACGCGCCCTATCTCGAACACATCCGGGTGGGTCCCGGCGATAATCTTTCGGCAGTCGGTACATGACAGACAAACCCCACCGTCTGCGCCGCCCGAGCAGTTGAGGGCGAGAGCCAAGCCGCGGGCAGCCAGCTTCTTGCCAACTCCGCCCGGCCCGACAAACAGGTAGGCGTGGGGGACCTTTCCCGCAGTCAAGGCTCTTCGCAAAGTGGCGACGGCCGCATCCTGAGCACGTATCTCTTCGAGCTTCATGTTCTCTTGCCCTGGTATCACGCCTATCGCCTGTCGGTCAAACACTTAGAATCACCGTGAAAACCCGACGCGCACCTTTGTTCGGGAATAAACAGGCCACTTCAATCGTCAACAAAACAACCGGGGACCACAGCCATCGCACTTTGAGGCCCGAGGCTTAACAGTGGACAACTCGGTGCCCGTTTCCTAAAATCGAGTTTCATGAAACAAGGATCGAAAAACAAGACATTGATTTTTCTGCTCGTCGCGGCCTTCGCATTCTCCATCGACGCGCGCGGCGATATTTATACCAAGAAAGAAAAGGACGGCACCGTCCACTTCACCAATATCAAGCCCCGTGGCAAGGACAGACAAAAATTCAAGGTCTACCTCAAGACACCGCCCAGGCGGAAAGCGCGCCCCGGTGTGGTGCCGGTCCCCGCCCGGGACAAGAACCCGGCGCGCTACAGCCGGTACGACGCATCAATCGACGAAGCATCCCGGACCTTCTCCGTACCCGTGGCGTTCATCAGGGCGGTCATCCGCGTCGAGTCCGATTACAACCCCGATGTCGTGTCATGGGCCGGGGCCCAAGGGCTCATGCAGCTCATGCCCGCCACGGCCAGGCGTATGAATGTCAACGATCCGTTCGATCCGCATCAGAACATCATGGGCGGCACCCGCTACCTGCGGTACTTGGCCAACATGTTTGGCGGGGATATGGTGCTCACCATCGCGGGGTACCACGCCGGAGAAGGCGCGGTAACGAAGTACGGCGGCGTCCCCCCCTACTCCATGACCCACGGCTACATCAAAAAGGTCCTCGACTTTTACAACCGGTTCAAGCGCAAACAAAGCGACAGCTCCACCGCCTCCCGGTAAAGAACCCCAGCGACCGACTTCATCTCTTTAGATTTGCTCATTGACGCAGGGAACGACGCCCGAGCCCGTAAAAGATCACCGCCGAAGCGAAAAACCCGAGGAGCCACGCCAAAACCAGCGACCCGCGCCCTTCGCCCGAGCTCTTTTTTGAAGCCTCGCCCCGGCACACCAGCAGCTCGGCGCTCGTCCGCGCCGCCTCCATGGCCGCTGCAAAAGACGGATAGTCTCTGACGGGGACGACGTCGCTGAGGGTCTCAAAGCTCCAGCTGGCGACAAGACCGCTTGCGCCCTTCTCGACGCGGCGGCTCATCTTGACGAATCGATCTCCATAGCTCCAGTCGTCACTCGTGACGAGGTCCCCCCCGGAAGACCGGCTGCCCATGCGCAGCTCGACCTGCGTCGTTCGGGGATGATCGAGCCCAAAGGGAGACAGCCGTCCTGCAACCGAGGGGAGATCGAACCACTCACCCACCTCTGGGGGCAGGTACTGGAGGGGGCACCGCCGCGCTTTGTCCCTCCCGGAAAAGGTCAGGGTCTCACGGATGACCAAGGGGCTGACGGCGCGCGCCGCCCCGCTGTAGTCGTGCTCCATGGCCGTAAGCACGAGCCCCCCTGTGGACTTGCCGAAAAACCGCGCCGCCTCCGCGCGCAGTCGCTCCGGCCGCCCCTCCAAGATCCGCCTCCTCATCGAATACAAGGCCGGCCCTTTGTAGCTGGTGTTCGCCTTCATGGTCAGGATCTGGCGCTGACCGGGTTCACCTCGTAAGCGCGCCTCGATCCGAACCGCCACCTCGTCCAAGGCGTCGGGTTGACTTTGGACCGTGTGAAACCCGTGACTCTCAGACACCACGAGCAGGTTTTGCCCCGGCCAGACGGCTCCGGACCAAGGTGGGACCGCCTCTTTCATGGTGGGGTCCACGAACAGCAGCCCGGCCGGCGTCTCGACCGCGACGATCTCGTGGTTGAAAAACGACAAGGAGGGCAGGTTGGGATCGATTGGGCCGAGATCCTGGGAGCGGACGAGCACGGGCCAGGCCTTTTTTCCCGCGGCTCGAAGCATCTGGACGAGCAAGAGGCTCATGTCTTTGCAATCTCCCCAGCCCCTGCGCAGAGTGTCGGCAGGAGCGGCCGGGATCATTCGATGGACCGCTATCTCGATGCCGACGTACCGGATATTCTGCTGAACCCAGCCGGCCAATTTGGCGATCACATCATCGGCGGACCCTTGCGCCAGGCGGAGCGCCAACTGGGACACCTCGTCGGATGGGGGAATATCCTCGAGCTTAGAAGCGTAGCTCTCGACGAGCTCTCCCCACGAACGCACTTCGCTTAAAAGCAAGTAAGAAACCGGATCGTAAGATCGCGGGATCCGCGTCTCCTGAGCCGGCGGGTC
>JAABTR010000031.1 GCA_011389755.1 Deltaproteobacteria bacterium
ACGAACGCACTTCGCTTAAAAGCAAGTAAGAAACCGGATCGTAAGATCGCGGGATCCGCGTCTCCTGAGCCGGCGGGTCGATGTGGTCTCGGGACCATTCGTAAACGCGAAAGGTGTCATCAGCGTTTGTTAGGACCACGGCCTTGGCGAGGCCTCTGGCGTGCTGCCGAAGCTCATGGTCTCTTCGACATCGCACCACGAGCCGGCGCGACGAGACGTGAAAGCCGTGATCATCGGATTCGAGCCAGTCCCAGCCACCTCCGGGCGGACGCCTGCGCACGCGCAGATAGGCGAAGTCGACCGTGTCTCTCGCGGTGATCTTCTCGGGAATGAAAGCCACCGTGCGCTCGTCCACGTACATGCCTTCGACTTTGCCTTCCCGCTCCACCTGAACGTGGTACGGAATCTCCTCCCACCCGCCGCCGCCTGCAACGCGACGACGAAGATGAATGAGGAACAAAGCCTCCTCCGCCGGGACATAGGTCACCGAGAGGTCTCCTGCGAGGTCGACGCCCTGTTCGTTGTGGTAATGGATCACTTCGCGGTAAAAGGCGTGCTCCACTGCGTCGTGGGTCAAGTCGATAAACGTGTCGTAGATGACGCGGTGATAAGCCCCCTGCCGGCTCGCGTCTTTTTCTTTTTCCAACCACCCGTGATCTTGAGCTAAGCTCTCTTCGTCGCGAACAGGGGCCCAGTCCGGCCAAGAGACCCTCGGCCACTGGGCAGTCGCGAAGACCACAGCGGGACAGAGCCCCGCGATGCTCCCGGCTATCAGGAGGATGAGGCGATTCATTTATCTCGCCACCAGGTCGCCCCGCGAGTCGGCTTGCCCTGGTTTTCGAAAACGCGCCAAAATGGTCTGTGCAAGATGTCGACGACGCCACAACGCAGCGAGCGGGACCATGACGGCTCCGAGCCCCACCGTCGCGGCGACCTGCTCGAGCGCACCGAGCTGTCCGAGAAGCGTGTTTCCTGCGACGTGGTAAATGATGATGAGATGCGCGCAGTACGAAAACAGCGAGGTCTTCCCAAAAAGCGCCAGGACGGACCTCTTCGGCAGTTTTTCACCAAAGGCCTTTTCAGCTCCCCAAGCACAGCAAAAAGCCGCGAGAACAAAGGCGCCTTTTTGAAAAAATACATGGGGCAAGCCCCGGTGGGGCCTCGTCTCCATGAGGTCTACGACGCCCAAGTGATAGTACCCCCAAGCGACGACGTGGGACGCCGCCGCCAAAGAAACGGCGACCGCGGCGACCCCTGCGAAGAAAAGACCCTCACGGCGCCCTGTGCCCTCTTGGGTCCACCTGTGCCAAAACGCGCCCAAGACGACTCCGAAGGCGACCCACGCCCCATAGGGCATCAGCGGAAAAAGCCCCAGCGGCGCGTCGGTGACCAGGTATTCCCGGAGACCGGGCGCGAGGAGGTGCCCCAGGCCGCTGCCCGTCGCAAACAGTCCGGCCACCGGCAAAAACAAAAACACGAGCGCCGCCCACACTATTCGGCCCGGTCTGTCGGGTCTGGGCCACGCAAACGCCGCGAGCAGCACGAGGCTGGCTCCGATGCAATGCAGCACATCGACGCGCCCCAGCCGCGCCCAATCCATCCGAAAGCCCCCCAGAACTTGGTACGCGAAGCTCAAGGCATAGCCCAAAAGCCAGATCTCCGCGCCGCGGCGCATCACCCTTCGCCTCGCTCTGGCCGACGCGGCCTCATCCGAACCCGCTCTTTGGGCGATAATAACGACGGAGACCCCTGCCAGAGTGAGAAAAGTGGGCGCCACAAAGCCCGACAGCTTCATCGCGGCGACATAGTACGTTGTCTGCTTTGCCTGCTGGGACAACCAGGCCCCGGCCCCGTGGGCAAAGAACATCGCCAGCACGGCCAGGCCTCGCAGCTCATCGATAAAAGAGACCCTCTTCGGGGTTTGATCTACGCGCGTCATCTTACGAGTCGAACCCTACCTCATGCCCGCCATCCCTGGCTTAAAAAAACTGTCTTTTTTAATACTATCAGTCCTCGACCGCTCAGCAATCGGTCCGAAAAAAGGAACGCGCATGATCCATTATAAAGAACCGCTCATTCGCCCCCCTTCGGAGGCTGACGCTCTCATTTTTCAGGTCACCTATGGATGCTCCCACAACCGGTGTGCTTTTTGTTTTACCTACGACGAAAAGCCTTTTCGCGTGCGCCCGCTCGAAGAGGTTTTAGAGGAAATCGACGAGGCCGCAGCCCACCTCGAGCCCCGCCGCGTCACCAAGGTATTCCTGGCCGACGGCGACGCCTTGGCCCTGTCCACCGATCATCTCCTCGCCGTCCTGAGACGGCTCAAGGGTCGCTTCGAAAACCTCAGGCGGATCAGCACCTACGCTTCGGCTCGCAACATTCTCCACAAAGAGCCATCGCTGCTCGAGGCCTTGAAACGAGAAGGCCTCGGCATGCTCTACATCGGCATCGAATCCGGCGACGACGAGGTCCTCGAGCGCATACGCAAGGGCGTCAGCGCCGAGCAGACCGTCGCTGCGTGTCGCAAAGCAGCCGAGGCCGGGTTGCGTCTCTTCGCGACCGTCGTGCTCGGTCTGGCGGGGCCGAGCCTTTCGGACAGGCACGCGCGAAACACCGCCTCCATCCTGAACGCGGCGCGACCGAAATTCGCCGCGGCGCTGACCCTCATGCTCCCGGCGAACCACCCCTTTGTTCATTGTTGGCCCAGCGGCTGGCGCATGCTCGACGCCAGGGAGAGCCTCATCGAGCTTCGAACCCTCGTCACAGGCATCGACTACGACTCATTTTTCTACAGCAACCACGCTTCCAATTTCGTCCCCATCAAAGGTCGACTACCCAAAGAAAAGAAGAAAATCCTTCGTGCAATAGAAGCAGCCATCAATAATCCCATGCGACGCAAACCGGAATGGCTCCGCGGCCTTTAAAACCTCACAAAAACCCATAATATTTAGCATAATCCACCAGATCCAGTCAGAGATGAAGCCACATGAGAATCGGGCAGTGCTATGAATTTTCACGCCACAAAAATTTGACGGGGTAAACTCCTGTTCAGTATACTCCCAAATATTGATTGGAATCCCAGCCTTTGGAGGACTTCCTGCAATGCAAGGCTTGACGAAACGACAGCAGATGGTCTTGGATTTCATCTCCAAATCCATCTTCGACAGAGGTTATCCGCCGACTCTCAGGGAGATCGGGACCCACATGGGCATCCGCTCCACCAACGGAGTCAACGATCACCTCAAGGCCTTGGAACGCAAAGGATATCTTCGACGAGAGGACATGAAATCCCGCGCGCTCCGCCCCGTGGAGCAGGGCGAGACAGGAAAGCCCCGCGGGCCGGTTCGTCTCCCCATCGTCGGCCGAGTTTATCCGGGACAGCCCGTTTTAAGCGAAGAGAACATCGAGGACCATGTCGTGCTCGACCAATATCTCGTGGGCCAGGAGCAGGATCTGTTCATTCTTCGAAGCGACGACGACGGCATGAAGGGCGCGGGTATAGCCAGAGGCGATATGCTCGTTGTCAAAAAACAGATGCACGCCGCTCCCCATGACATCGTAGTCGTCTGCATCGATGACGGAGCGCTCGTTCGGTACTATCATCCCGAGCGCGACGCGATACACCTGCGCACGGCCAACGAGCTCTTCGAAGACATGGTCATCCTCCGCCCATCCTTCACTCCGACCCAGCTCTTGGGCATCGTCGTAGGCCTGTACCGTCGATTGTGATCTCCTTGGGCCCGCGGAAATATGTTACCCTCCTCCTTCGTTTTTTTCGAAGCACGATCGATGAAATGAGTCAGGAGCCTCAAAGAACATGAAACAACTCACCGTCGCTATCGTCGGCGTCACGGGCGCCGTGGGCCAAACCATGCTGCGCATCCTCGAGCAGCGCAGCTTCCCCGTCGCGCGCCTCCACGCCCTCGCATCGGAACGCAGCGCGGGGCGCTTTGCCGATTTCGCCAACGAAAAAATCCCGGTGCGCTCCTTGGAGACGTTCAATTTCTCCGGCGTCGATCTCGCTTTATTCTCCGCGGGAGGAGCCGTAAGCCGCGCCCACGCTCCTCGCGCGGCAGCGGCCGGCGCGCTGGTCGTCGACAACACTTCGGCTTTTCGGCTGGACCGCGACGTCCCGCTGGTGGTGCCGGAGGTCAACCCAAAATCCGCTGACCACCGCCCCAGAGGTATCATCGCCAACCCCAACTGCTCCACCATCCAGATGGTGGTCGCTCTGGCGCCCCTTCAGCGCGCCTATGGCATCGAGCGCATCGTCGTCTCCACTTATCAAGCGGTCAGCGGAGCCGGGACCCGCGCGGTCGCGGAGCTCGACCGCTCCACCTCGATGCTCCTCGAAGATGCGATCTTCGAGCCAGCGATCTTTGTGCGCCCTATCGCCTTTAACTGCCTGCCTCAGATCGGAGACTTCGAAGGCGACGGCTACACCGCGGAGGAGCACAAAATGATGAGCGAAACTCAAAAAATATTCAACGATCCAGACATCGGTGTCAGCGCCACCTGCGTCAGGGTACCGGCCCGCAATGCCCACGCCGAGTCCGTCAATGTCACGTTGCGCACCAAGGCCACGCTCGAACAGGTCATTTCGCTCGTGGGCAACGCTCAAGGGGTCGAGCTAAAGAATCCACACGACGCGGGCTCCTACCCCACTCAGCGGGACTCATCGGGACACGATCCCGTTTTTATTGGGAGAATCCGCAAAGACCCCTCGCACCCACGGGCTTTCGACCTCTGGCTCGTGGCTGACAATCTGCGCAAGGGCGCCGCGCTCAACGCGGTGCAAATTGCCGAGCTCGTTCTTTTTTCGTAAAAGCCCCTGACAATCACCCTGCGTCAAAGGCCCAGACGCGCAGAGCCCGCGATCCAGTCGCCCGGAAAGAGGACCCGAATTTAGCCGCGATAGAATAACTATTGGCGACTTGTTTGACTTGCGTTCGCAGTTTTTGCTAATCTGCCGGCGGCTTCATAGTTGTAACGACCAGGCGCGTTTGCCGAGCATCGAAAACGCAAACGCACCTAAAAGACTGAAATATTGTGGTCTGTCTCCTAAACTCAGGGTAACATGCTCTACTGGGCCAGGAGGACACGGCCAAAAATATTGTTGCGGCGAGGACGAAATGGCGAAAGGCAAATCAGGGTCAAGCGAAAACTCCGTGAACGTCGCTCTTCAAGAGCTCATGGGCATGGAGGACGAGCGTCAGCGTAACGAGGAAGAAGAGCGCAATAAGCGCGAGGAAGAAGAGCGCAAAAGGCGCGAAGAAGAAGAGCGCAATAAGCGCGAGGAAGAAGAGCGCAAAAGGCGCGAGGAAGAGGACGCCAGGCTCTCTGCCGAGCGCGCCAAGCAGGAAGAAGAAGAGCGCAAAAAGCGCGAAGAAGAGGAGCGACAGCTCCGCATCAAGCTCGAGCACGAAGCCAAGCTGCGACAAGAAGAACAAAGCCGAATGCTCACGCACGAGATCGAGGTCAAACGGCTCGAGGCGCAAAAGAAGCACATCCCCCCCTGGGTCTGGATCGTAGTCGCGACCATCGTGCTGGGCGGCGGCGGCACGGGATATTACCTCTATTCTTCAGCCCAAGCCGAAGCGGCGGCCGAGCGCCAAGCCATGCTCGAAGAGCAAGAGCGGATGCGCAAGCAGTTCGAAGAAGAGCGTAAACAGCTCCAAGCAGCGCTTTCGGCCGCAAAGGACAATCAAGAAGAAGCCCAGCGCAAGCTCAAAGCCGCTAAAGATCGGGGTGACGCCGCAGCCATTGCCAAGGCCAAGGCTGAGCTCCAGGCTGCCGAAGAGCAGACCCAAAAGGCCCGCCGCATTTATTCGCAAAAACAAAAGGCGAAGGCCTCTGGCAGCAAGAAGCAAAAGAGCAAGGGCGGGCTGACCGACGATCCGCTGGGCTCGTTCGAGCTGTAAAACACCCCGAGTTTTCGAAAAACTGGTTTTTTTTGGTGGCGAGGATGGTATTTCATCCTCGCCATTTTTCTTTTGGGAGAAGACGACTATGAGTATTTCACGACAAGAGGCCAAGAACCGCTTAATCCTCGCGCTGGACGTCCCAAGCATCGATGAGGGCCGCGCGCTGCTCGAGCGCCTGGAGGGTCGCGCCGGGCTCATCAAGGTCGGGCTCGAGCTGTTCACCCGCGAAGGACCCCGCGCCGCGGAAGCCGTCATGGAGCTGGGTTATGATGTCTTTTTGGATCTCAAGCTCCACGACATCCCCAACACCGTCGCCGGCGCCGTACGCTCGGCTCGGAGCCTCGGCGTCAAGCTGCTCACTGTCCACACCGGCGGAGGCGCCGCCATGGTCGAAGCGGCCTGCCAAAACGCCGGAGAGTCCCTGGGTATTCTCGGGGTCACCGTTTTGACGAGCCTCGGTGCCGATGATCTCCCACCGGTGGGCATCCAAGGAGATCCACAGAAGGTGGTGCAGATGCGCGCCGAGCTCGCCGCTGCGTCCGGCTGCCATGGCGTCGTGTGTTCCCCTAAAGAGATCGAAATCGTGCGCTCGGCCACTTCCGAGAGGCTTCGCATCGTCACACCCGGCATCCGCCCCGCCGACGCGAGCATGGAAGATCAAAAACGAGCCGCCACTCCGAGAGCAGCCATCTTGCGCGGCTCCGACTACCTGGTGGTGGGGCGTCCCATCAGCAAGGCAGACGACCCGGCGGCGGCAGCCGACGCCATCGTGGATGAAATCCAAGCCGCTTTAGAGGCCAAATGAAACGGATCCTCGCCGGCCCGAACGCGGTCTCCGAAGCGCTGCGCGCAGCTCCAGGGCGCATTGAGATGGTCTGCATAGCCGAGACCATGCGCCCGGTAAACGTGCGCCGCCTCGAGGATCTGGCAAAGCATAGCCGCGTTTTGTGCGAATCCCTCCCCAAGGAAGCCTTGGATCGCCTGGCCAAGGGCCTCGTGCACCAAGGCGTTATCGCTATCACCGGCGACTATCCGTATGTGGATCTGCCGGCGATCTTGAGCCGGTGCCAAGAGACCCAAAACCCCACCATCGTGGTGCTCGATCAGGTTCAAGATCCGCGAAACCTCGGTGCCATCATGCGCTCTGCATACGCATTCGGCGCCTCGGGCGTCATTTTGCCCAAAGACCGAGCCGCCAAGGTGACCGCGGCGGCCGTCCGCACCTCGGCCGGCGCAAGTGAGCTGCTCATGGTGGCGCGCATCGTCAACATGGCCCGGACGCTGGACGAGCTGCGCGACGAGGGGTTTCGCATTTACGGCGCCTCGGGCCGCGGCGGCGCCCCTCTTTCGAGCCTGGACTGGAGCGGCCCCACCGCCTTGGTGCTCGGGAACGAGGGCAAAGGGATACGCCGTTTGACCGCCGAGCACTGCGACATTTTGTTCGACATTCCCATGGCCTGCGACTTCGACTCCCTAAACGTCTCCGCGGCGGCGGCCATCGCACTGTACGAAGCCCACCAGCGGCGCTGAGACCCATCCGTGGCCTCCGACGAAAAAAAGTCGCTCGCCTATGTTTGTTTGGCCCTCTTCGCCGTCAGTTTCGCGGTTATTCGCCTCTATTTTGCGCACCGTCTCCAGCT
Source organism: Deltaproteobacteria bacterium (assembly GCA_011389755.1). Classification (GTDB taxonomy): domain Bacteria; phylum Myxococcota_A; class Polyangia; order JAAYKL01; family JAAYKL01; genus JAABTR01. The sequence continues at coordinate 7,565 of JAABTR010000031.1, forward strand.
CAGCCCGGACGAGGCCTACTACTGGACATGGTCCCGCATGGAAGGGCCGTGTTACCCGGATCACCCTCCCCTCGTCGCCCGGCTCATCGAGCTGGGAACCCGGCTTTTGGGAGACACCTCGGTGGGTGTCCGCCTGCCCGCCATCGTCTTCGGCGAGGTCCACCTCGTGCTCGTGTATTTCCTGCTGCGCCAAATCGGCCTATCTCGCCTCTGGTCCGTGGCCGGCGCCGGGACCGGCTGCGCCCTGCCCATCGTCGCGACGGGGAGCATCATCATGACCCCGGACGCGCCCTTGGGGCTAGCCTGGACCGTCGCCACGATCTGCCTCGTGGTGCTCACCCGCAGACCGAGCTTTGCCGCCTGGACCGGTCTGGTCTTGGCTTTTTGCTTCGCGTTTTTGGCCAAGCTCTCCGCCCTCCTCATCGGGGTCATGGCCGTGACGGCTTTTTTCGCCTCAGCGCGCATGAGACGCGATGCCGCAACCGCCGCCCCGTATCTCGCCGGTCTCTTGTGCTGCGGGTTTGTCCTCGTCGTCGGCTGGGAAATGCTCGAGTGCCCCCACGTCCGAACCCAGATCGATCATCTCAGCGGTCGACTCGCCCCTTTGGGCGCGGACGTCTCGGTCGCCAGAGCCCCTGTGCGCATTTTGGAACTTTTTGCTGGGCAGGTGGGCCTGGCAACGCCCCCACTCTTGTGGTTTGCCGTGCGGGGCTTCTTCGAACACCGGCGTGACCCCGCGATGCAGGTGCTCGGGTTGTCGTTTTCCATTCCGCTCATCGCGACGACGGCCTCGGCCCTGACAACGCACCCGGAACAAAACTGGGCGAGCTTGGGGCATCCCGCCCTGGGAGCGGCCGCCTTTTTCTACCTGACAACGATTTGGCCCCGGCGAGGCAAGGTCATCGCCACGGTCGCTTTTGTGTTCGCCGCCTCCGCTTTGATCCACGCTCACGCCCTGTGGACGATCCTGCCCCTTCCATCCCACAAAGATCCCGTCTCGCGACTTCACGGCTGGTCCCGCTTGGATTATCTGCTAAAAAACATAGAGAAACACGGCGTCGTCCTGAGCGACGACTACGGTCTCGCGGCGCAGATCGTCTGGAGCCAACGCCGAAGCCCGGCGCTCCTGCGAACCGTCGTCGCCCTCGATCGGGAGGGTCCCGCGGGGCAGACCGAAGCCGCGTTGATCATCGTACCTTGTGGTATCGACGGGGAGTGCCGCGCCGACTGGGCGACTTATGATTGTGAGTCATATGGCGACGGCACAGAGTTTTCCATGTATCGGGCCGATGGCCTGCCTGCGAGGAAAATCTTTTGGCGCATGGGGCATCGCTGTCGCTTCGAGCGCGGCTTTCGACTCGTGGCGCACGCTAAAGAAGATTGAGGCCTTGTCACGGCGCGCATGGACGCTTATTCTCCGCGAAGGTAAGGTCGGCCCAGTTACGTTTATCGGGGTGTCGGCCGGAAAGGCGTTCTTCCAGTGATTGGCGACAAGCTTGTTATAACCGAATTCCACCTGAAAAACGGCATCAAGATTGCCTCTGCGATTCTCGACAGGCTGGCGTCCGACGGCCGCCGCTTCGTCATCACCGTGGCCGGCGAGTCCGGATCCGGCAAATCGGAGACCGCCGCGACCACGGCCTTGGAGATCGAAAAACACGGCTACAAGGTCGTGATCCTTCCTCAAGACGACTACTTCCGCTTACCGCCCCGCTCCAACTCGAATAAGCGCCGCGAGGACATCTCTTGGGTCGGGATGGGCGAGGTGCGGCTCGACCTGCTGGACGAGCACGCGGCAGCGGCCAAGGACGGTTCCGACCGCATCATGAAACCGTTGGTCTTTTTCGAGGAGGACAGGGTCGGCGAAGAAGAGGTGAACTTAGAAGACGTCAAAGTCGTCATCGCAGAAGGGACGTACACCACAGCCCTCAAAAATGCCGATTTTCGAGCTTTTATCAGTACGACGTACCACTCCACCCTCGAACACCGCAAGCAACGCGCTCGCGACGAAACCGAAGGCGACTTCATCGAGCGCGTCCTCGAGATCGAGCATCGCATCATCGCCTCCCAAGGAGCGCGCGCGAACCTGATCTTGACGCCGGGCCTATAGGGGCGCTTCTTGCCACGCAGACGACTCATCTTGCAACACCTGGCCTCTCTTACCATCGGCGCGGCGCTAGGTGTTGCGACCACCGCCTTGGTGATGTCCTCGAGCTGCGACAAAAAAAACGCGCCGCCGAGCGACAGCGGCAACGCGCAGGCCGATGTTCTCGATTCGACCGAGGCGCCGGCCGAAAGCGCCGCGGTGTTCGAGCGGGGAAACCATTTCGACCGCGACGTCACGGGAAATTGCAAAATCACAGGTCGGGTCCAGGACGCCCAGGGCCGCCCACAGGCCGGCTCGCAGATCTTTTTCCGGCTGCTGGACGAACCCTGGCTCGGATCCCACGTGCCCAAGAGCTGGACCAGCGGATCGGACGGACGGTTCGCCGCGGCCGGGCTCGCGTGTGACATCCCCATGCAGGCTTGGGCGGTCGACGCTGCGGGGCGAAGGGCATCGGTCGATCGTTTTTTGGCCGAAGACCTCGTCGAATTGACCTTGGAGGACAGCGGATCGCTCCAAATCGAGCTGGACACAAAACTCGACATCGGCGAAGACCTCTATATCTTGCTGGCCGGCGACGCTATGTGGCCTCCCCGCAGCCTGACGATCCCGACGCCAAAATCCAAGCGCCTGCTCGTGCGCGCCTTGCCCTCCGGGGCGTATTCCATCATCGTCTCATCGCGGCTTGGAGCTTTTGTCTCGAGCCGGCTCGTCCACGTGAAGACGAGTGACACCGCCCGCATCGAGGCGCGGCTGTCTTCGGCATCGCCTCCCCGGGCCCTGCTCATAGACCAAGACACAGGTGAACCCGTCCCAGACGCCCCGGTGCTCCTGCGCGGCCCCATCGAGGTGCTGCAGATCGTCAGAAGGACCGATTCCGACGGCGAGGCGGTTTTCCCCCCTCTTCCCGAGAACCTGGCCATCTCGATCGAAGGCTTGGCCTTTGGTGTTTTGTCCGAGGTCGCCCAGGGAACCGCGAGCGAGGAGATCACCGCACAGGTCCCCGCGCGCTCGGTCATTGAGGGTGTTGTCAAGACGACCGCCGGCGAGCCGCTGTCCCAAGTGGAGATCACCGCGGAGATCCCCCACGGCAATCGCTCGGTGGATGTGACCTCGGCCTCAGGACAATTTTTCCTCGCCCACATGCTCGACGCCGCCGCCGCTGGCTGGCCTGCGCTCATCTCGGTGAAGGACGGCTTCGCCCCCGGGCCGGCGCGGATCCCGATCCCCGCAGCTGGCGGCGAGGCAAAACCGACCTTGGAGCCCGGGCGCGGGCTCACCGATGCGGACGGCCGGTTCGAGCTGACCATGCGCCGCCCGGGCCGTGTGGCTTTGCGTGCCGAACACCCCGAATACGTCATGATGCGACCGACCGAGCTCGCGCTGCCCGAAAAAGGGACCCTTGAACCGGTCACCATCACCCTGTACCCGGGGCTCACAGTGCAGGTCACGGTCTCGGGCGGCGATGAGCGTCCTGTCCCCCAAGCCGAGGTGAGCGCCTACGGGCCGGATGACGCGCTGCTGGCCACTGGCCGCACACAAGACGATGGGACGATATCTTTATCCGGGATGCCCCCCAATGTCCGCATCGAAGCCCAGGCCCCCGGCACGGTCCCCGCATTTTCCCGCGTGTTCGGAAGACTGGGTCGCACCGTGAAAACCGGCATTACCCTCGGCCAAGCGGACCGAATCCTCAAAGGAAGCGTCCTCGACGCAGGCGGCAACCCGATCTCGGGCGCCGCGGTCACAGCCCGATCCAACCAAAGAGGTACGCTCCACGTCCTTTTGGGCATCACGGACCGCGCCGGCGCTTTTTCGCTGCCCGAGGCCGGGGCCGGGGACTACCGCGTGGTCGCCGATGCGGGAGAAAAAGGGCGCGCACAGCTGTCCTCGGTCAACGACAAGACCGACATCAAGCTCGTTGTCGAGCCCCAGCCCCAGGTCGCGAATTCAAACGAGACGTGGGGCAACGAGGTGGATGATCTGGGCGTCACCGGGAACCGCGCAGCCGCGCTCCAACGAGGCACCCCACAATCGCCCCCTGGCAATTTCACGGACGACAGCTTCAACACCCAATATGGATCGGTGGATCAGCTGGTGGTCACCGGCCCTCCTCCAGGCCGCGGCGGTCTCCCCATCGAACTCGGGCCCGCCGGCAACAAGCGCGGGGCCCGCGTAACGAGTGTCAGCCCCGGTTCCCACGTCGCCGAAGCCGGGCTCGGCCGCGGCGACCTCATCGTGTCGGTCGACGGCAAAAAAATCGCCGGTCCGGCGCAGGCGCGCAGGGCCATCGAGGGCGCCATCGGCTCCGTGGTGATGCTGGAAGTGCAAAGCGAAGACGGCCCTTTCACCGTCGTGGTCCAAAGAGTCCGTCTCTCCTCGGGCGATCGCTAACGCCTCCCCACGGCTCGATATGACGCAGGCCATACCCCCTGCATCAGCGCGATGCTATCGTGCCGAGCACCTTATCGAGCGAAAACCCAGACGAGGAGTCAGCATGAAAGTACTCCAAGACGGCAAAGGCAAACTTTTGGGCTGGCACGACCCCGACGATCATCGTGCCTTCGTCAAAGAAAACAAGTCGCGCGCGCTCGTGGACAAGACGATGTCGATCTCCGAAGCGGTCACTCGCTTTGTCCACGACGGCGACTACCTGGCCATGGGCGGCTTTGGGCACATCCGCGTGTCCATGGCCGCCATCTACGAGATGGTCCGACAGGGCAAGCGTCACCTCAAGATGGCCGGCAAGACCGCTGTGCACGACAGCGACATCCTCATCGCCGGCGGCTGCGTCGACGAGATCGAGGTCGCCTACTCCTTCGGGCACGAGCTGCGGGGGCTCTCTCCCGCTTCCCGTCGCGCCGCCAAGGAAGGCCGCCTGAAGATCGTCGGCGAGACCAGCAACGCGGGCTACCAGTGGCGGTTCCTCGCCGGCATGATGGGGCTGCCCTTCATCCCCGCCCGCAACCTCCTGGGGACCGACACGCTGAAACACTCCAGCGCCAAAGTCGTCGAGGATCCGTTCAGCGGCAAGCCGATCACCCTGATCCCCGCCGCGTATCCAGACGTGGCGTTCATTCACGTCCCGCGCTGTGACAAGTACGGCAACGCACAAATCGACGGGAGCGTCATCGAGGACTTCGAGCT
>JAABTR010000032.1 GCA_011389755.1 Deltaproteobacteria bacterium
CTCATCATCACCACCGAAGAGATCGTCGATGAATCCGTCATTCGAAAAGATCCGGCCCGCACCGTGATCCCCTTCTTCGTCGCAGACGCGGTGGTGGCGGTCCCCCACGGGGCTCATCCGTGCCTGATGCCGCACCAGTACTACTTCGACGAAGAGCACATCGGTGAGTGGCTCGAGGTCTCAAAGACCGACGCAGGCGTCGACACGTATTTCGAAAAGTACGTCTACGGAGTCAGCAACTTCGATGAGTATCTCGAGATCATCGGAGGGGCTGCTCAGCTCGAGAAACTCAAAAGGATAGAACTTTACGAAGAGCCGCCGGTCCTGCCGTGGGTGTCGGCTCGCAACAGCGGAGGTTCCAAATGAGCACCAGACTTCCGTACAACGGTACCGAGCTTCTCGCCACGGTGGCCTCGCGCATGCTCAACGACGGTTGCTCCGTCTTCGTGGGCACCGGTCTGCCGGTGATCGCGGGCATGCTGGCCCAAAAGACCCACGCGCCCAAGCTCCTTATCTTCTTCGAAGCCGGCGCCATCGGTCCCATCGTTCCCCAGCTGCCCATCTCCGTGGGAGACTCCCGAACCATCCACCAGGCGGTGGCCGCCTCCAGCATGCACGACCTGATGTCGCTTTGTCAGGCGGGCTACGCCGACTTCGGATTCCTCGGGGCCGCGCAGATCGATCCCTTTGGAAACATCAACACCACCCTTATCGGCCCCCACGACAAACCGATCACCCGCCTCCCCGGAAGCGGCGGCGCCAACGACGTGGGCTCTTTTGCCCACAAGACCATCGTGATCATGCGCCAATCCAAGCGGTCTTTCGTCGAAAAAGTCGACTTCATCACGACACCGGGGCATCTCGAAGGCGGAGACTCGAGGGATCGCACCGGACTGCCCTTGGGCACAGGACCGTACAGGGTCATCACCCAATACGCGGTCTACGACTTCGAAGAGCACTCAAAACGCATGAGGCTTAAATCTCTGCACCCCGGGGTCGACATCGAGACCGTCCGCGAAGCGTCGTGCTTCGAAATCGACACGTCCCCAGAGGTCACCACCAGCCCCACTCCGAGCGAGACCGAGCTCAGACTTTTGCGCGAAGAGATCGATCCCAACGGCATCGTCATCGGAAAGTAGTCTTAAAAAAAAGTCACCGCGTTTTTTTGTCGAAACAAAGCTTGGCTGTGTCGAGTTCGTTGTTAACCTATGGCTGCTGATCTCAATTCATCGGGCCCCCGTGGAAAGAATCGCCACCCCTTCGAAAAGAGAGGCCGGCATGAAAAAAGCACCGAACTTCGCTCCGCTCGATGTGCAAAAACTCGAGTTTTCAGCCTCAGCCTACGAACTGGCCATCGCCATGCAGCTGCGGATCCTCGAAGCTGAGAGTTCCGATCAGAAGTCACGCCGGCTCTACCGGGAACACAAACACAGAATGTCGAAAATCCGCGGCCTCTTGGAGGACATCGTCCACAGCGAAAGCGTCGTGATCGACACGTCGATTGGCCTGGAGCTCCAAAAGGAGCACGCGTGGCTGGAAGAGACCCTGGGCAGCAAGGCAGCGCTTCGCCCAACGGGCCCCACGGTGTACTTCGACAAGGCTCCTTTTTACAAGGAGTGAGCCCGCGTGGAACAGCGCCCGGTCGACTCGATTACGTCGACAGCGTGCGCGCCGTGGCCATTCTCATGGTCGTGGCGATACACGCCCTGGGATACGTCGACATCGCACGAGCTCCTCGCGCGGTGATATCCTTTGCCACTTCCACGATCGCCGTCCCGGTTTTCTTTTTGTGCGACGGATTCTTGGCTGCCCAGCGCTTCGGATCGCGCGAGCTGGACTACCGCCAACATCTTGTGGGCAGCGCCAGGAGACTCCTTTTACCGTGGGCGCTCTTCTCGCTTTTCTACGCGGCGGCGCGCTTTGCATCCGAGAGCCTCGGGGTGGTTCCACAGGTGCTCGTCGCCGGTCAGTCGCCGGGGACCGTCATCGCAAACGTGTACGCCTCGGTCATCGCACCGCAGATGTACTTTCTGCTCTCCTTGTTTCTCATCCGCCTCGCGACCCCTGTGATCATGAAGCTCGCGGCTTCGCCCCGGCTCTGTGCCGCGATCTTGGTCCTTTACGCTTTCGCCTATCTGCTCGTTGAACCGGCCTTGGCCGGTTTTTTTTCCTACGGACTCGACCCTGTCCTTCACGGCTTCTGGGGACTGCAGTTTTACCTGCTCGGGACCCTTCTCGCGGCCGCCACAAATCAGATCGAGGCGTGGGGAGGGTTCATCGGTCCCGTGTTCGTCGCCTCGTCGTTCGCGGCTCGCTTCCTCGCTCCATCAAGCCCACTGACCGACACCCTCGTCCAATACGGTTACCTGGTCGGGGCATTCGCGTTTTTCGCCGGCCTCGGCAAGCGTCAGTGGATTCTCCCGAGCATCGGGCAAGAGACCATGGGGATCTATCTCCTTCACGCCCCGGTGGTGCTCAAACTGCTCGACGTCGCGGTGGACCGTCTGCCAGTTTCTCCTGCGGCACAATTTGCGCTCGTGACCGCAGGCGCGTTCTCGATATCTTTGGCAGTATCGAAGGTTCTAAGCCGGATCCCCCACGGCCGGATGCTGTTCGGTGAGCTGGGCACAAAGACGCGAACCGGCGCTCGCGCACACCGCGTTTGAGGAGAAGATCTACTTGAGACCTTCGCGCAAAAGCGATCGGGCCATGCGGTACTCGAAGAACCCCATGAGATTGGACTCGACGACCTGATCGAGCAGAGACTTGCCCCGATCCGTCTCGCCCTTGGCCAGCGCCAAGAGCGCGGAGTAGTAGTCGGCTTCGACCTTTTGTCCCACGTTGCCGATGGCCGCGCGCAGCTTCTCCTCGTCGATCTCTCCGGC
>JAABTR010000223.1 GCA_011389755.1 Deltaproteobacteria bacterium
CATGTAAGGTTTCTTCAAAAAATTGGTCCCAGGCCCCATCCCGTAGGACAAGGACGCCTCGTTTTCGTCATACCCGCTGGAGAAAACGACGGTGACGTCGGACCGAATCTGCCGCATCCGCTCGAGACATTCGGCCCCGTTCATCCGGGGCATGACAAGATCCAGCAGAACGCAGTCGTACCGATTGGGTTCTGCTGAAAAAAGCTCCAAAGCCGCGTGAGCGTCTCCCGCCGTCACAACCTCGTATCCCAAGTATTCGAGCATGTTGCCACACACATCGCGTACCGATTGCTCATCGTCCACCACAAGGACAGTTCCGCCTTTTTTCGGTTCCATCATCTCCCCTTCCGTCTCGAGGCAGGAAAGGCCCGGCTCGATTTTTTATTTAAGAATTACGGTAAAAATGTCAACTGAGGCGATTGGCTATCAGGACGTGGGCTCCGGCTCGGAAGACCCGCAGTTACCCGCTCCCATGGCCTCTTGGATCTTTTGCTCGAGCACGGCGAGGCGGTAGGGCTTTTGCATGAAGCCGGCCAGCCCCTTCCCGGCAAAGCGGCTTATGAGATCCTGCTCATTGTAGCCGCTCGTCAAGATGACCGGGATGTCTCGCTTGAGCCTCCTCAGCTCGCGAAAGCATTGCTCGCCATCGAGCACGGGCATCGTGAGATCGAGGATCACGCAGGAGATGCCGTCCGCGTGATCGGTGAACAGGTCGAGCGCCTCCTGGCCGTCACAGGCGGTGATCACCTCCAGACCCAGCCTCTCCAACATGCTTCGGCCCACGGCGCGAACCGTCTCCTCGTCGTCCACGAGCAAGACTTTGCCGTCTTCGGCCCAAACTTGCTTCGCCAAGTTCACCGCTTGAGGCTCGAATTCGCATTGATCCAAAGACGGGAATAACACCTTGACCGTGGTTCCGCGGCCGAGCTCGGAGTAGACCTTGACCGCGCCGCGGTGCCCCCGAACGATACCGAGCACCGCGGCCAGCCCCAACCCTCTTCCCGTGAACTTGGTGGTGAAGAAAGGATCGAAGATGCGCTCGCGGACCTTCAGCGGTATTCCGATCCCCGTATCCGACACCTCGACATAGGAGTAGAGCCCTTCGGGGAGATCATCGTCGAGATACGTCTCGGACAGATACGACCGATCGCACTCCATCGCCCCGGTGGCAATGCAGATCACCCCGCTGCGATCGCCGATGGCGTCCGAGGCGTTCGTCACCAGGTTGATGATGATCTGGCGCACCTGAGTCGCGTCAGCCTCGATGAGCGGAACCGAATCTGCAAAGTCGTACTTGAGAAACGCCTTTCGCGAGATCGACAGCTCCAGCAGATGGGTCATCTCCTGAACGATGGCCTTGGGCTCGAGGGGCTCCAGCACGAACCGCCCCTTCCCCGAATAGGCCAGCATCTGTTTCACCAAGTCGGTCGCTTTCTTGGCGGTTTTCTCAACCCGTTTGATGTGCTCCCGGGCCGGAGCCTCGGGCTGCATATCCATGAGGGCCAGCTCGGAGTTGCCCAAGATCCCCACGAGCAGATTGTTGAAGTCGTGGGCGATCCCGCCGGCGAGCACTTCGAGGCTCTCGAGCTTTTGGGCCTGCAGAATCTTCGACTCGAGCTCGAGCCTGCCGGTGGCGTCCGTAAAAACGATGACGATCTGGCCACCGGGCAGCCGCCGAACGCAGCACTCCCGGAGCGAGACGCAATCATTGTCCCGATACGCCGAGAATTTCTCCGGCCGCCCTGAGCGGCTCACTCGGTTCATCAAGGCGACGAGGCCCTCGCTCGAAGGGAAAAAAGCCTCGCTCACATATTCACCGACCACATCTTCGCGAGCGAGCTGTTCCATCTTCTCGGCCGCTTCGTTGATCTCGGTCACGGTGAAATCCCGCCCGTCATCTGTGGGATTGCAAATGACGACCCCCGCAGGAACCGCTTCGAGCACTGCTCGATAGAGCCCCTGCGTGGCGAGACATCGCTTCTCCAGCTCCTCTATTTTTCGCAGACATTCCTCGTGGTCGTGAGGCTTGACGCCTTGGTGTCCCCTGATCGCCATTTTCTTTCTTCCTCGTCGGAGGCAAGACCCCCTAAAATGGTTTCATATGCTGAAATCAGCAAGCGTAATACCTTGCCCAAAATGCCGGCTTTTTCAAGTGATTTTATGCTAGTTCGAAAAAACCTGAGAGGCGCGCTGAGCAGCAGATGGCCCCTTGCATGTTGACGGCGATGAGGCAAGATGACAGTCAAAGGAGTAACTGTTCATGCCGAAAATCATCGTACTGGGCGCTGGACGCGTCGGAAAAGTGATAGCTCGCGATCTCGCAGAAGAACCGGGATACACCGTAACCGTGGCCGACAGGCGCGCGAGTTATCTTGAGAAATTGAGTGACCAGCTCGGTTGTGAGACGATCTGCGCTGATCTGTCGCAACCGCGAACCATAACGCAGACCGTCGAGGGTTTCGACCTCGCCGTCGGCGCCCTCCCCGGCGCCATGGGGCTCGCGACCATGGAGGCCATCATCGAAGCCGGCGTTTCCGCCATCGATATCTCTTTCATGCCCGAGGATCCCACCGTTTTGGACAAGAAAGCCAAGGAAAAAGGCGTGACTGTGGTGTTCGACTTCGGTGTGGCGCCGGGGATGAGCAACATCTTGGCGGCCTGGGGAGCCCGAAGGCTGGCCCCGGCGAGGCACCTGAGCATCATGGTCGGCGGGCTGCCCTACGTTCGTCACCAGCCCTGGGAGTATGTGGCGCCCTTCTCTCCGGCCGACATCATTGAAGAGTACGTGCGCCCCGCTCGCCTGGTCATCAACGGTGAGTTCGTCGTCCGGCCCGCCATGTCGGGTATCGAGCTCATCGACTTTCCCGGCATCGGCACCCTCGAGGCCTTCCACACCGACGGCTTGCGGTCTCTGGTCAACACCCTCGACTGTCCGATCATGGAAGAAAAGACCCTGCGATATCCGGGCTACGCCGACCGCATCAATCTCTTGCGGCAGGCCGGTTTCTTGAGCACCGAACCCGTGGAGGTCGAGGGCGTCATGGTCAAGCCCAGGGAGCTGACGTTGAAGCTGCTCGAGGAGCCTTGGACGCTCACCGAAGAGATGGACGAGTTCACCGTGATGAGGATCACCGTCGTCGGCGGCAAGGAGCCCAACTATCCCCGGATCACCTGGAACCTCTTCGATCAGACCGATCGCAAACGGCACGAGACCTCCATGGCCCGGACGACCGGCTTCCCCACGGCTATCCTCGCGCGCCAGCTCCTCGGCAAGAAGCTCGACGTCCCTGCGGGCGTGCATCCTCCCGAGTACTTCGCCGACAATCAGGCGTTTGTGGACACCTTGCTCAGTGAGCTCAACAACCGCGGCGTTCATTACGCGCTGGCAGAATACCTGTGTCGCTGACATGAGAAGCCTCATCGCATCGCCCCACCTCGCGACCCGGATGGAGCTGGCCAAGCTCGTCTCCCGGTACGGGATCTGTGACAACACAGATCGACCCGAAGAGATCGCGCGGCTCATGAAATCCGCTCGCGACGAAGACGGCCCCTATGACGCCGTCTTCATCGCTGGATTCGCAGGCGACACTGAACTCGTCGAGGGTTTGCGCACCCTGGACGACGAACTCTCGCGCGGCCGAGAAAAAGTACGCATCATCACGGTCGAAAACGCCGACATCGGCACCACCTCAGCGGACGCTTGTGTGGTCTTTCCCATCAGCGAGCAGAGCGTGTTTGAGGCGCTGGGGCCTTTGGCGGCCGCGCCCTCGAATGACCGCTAGCCCAAAACGAACGTCGAAAAGTAGTCGACAACGAAAATCGCCACGGCCGAGGCCACCACCGAATCGTTGACGGCGCGGCCGACTCCAGGAGCTCCCCCCGAGGCCCGAAGCCCAAAGTGGCAGCTCATGATGGCGATGATCCCACCGAAAAAGGCCGCCTTGGCAAGGCTTATGAAATAATCCCGCGGTGTGAGCATCTCGAACAGCGACCCCCAAAAGGTGTGTTGCTCCACATCCATGAGGACCTGACCCACCAATGACGCGCTGACGAGCGCCACCGTGTTTCCCAGGATCGTCAAGCATACGAGCGATATGATCATCGCCACGAAACGCGGAACCACCAGGTAGGACAGCGGGTCTATCGCCAGGCAGCGCAGGCCGTCGATCTGATCTGTGACCTGCATGGTGCCGAGCTCAGCGGAGGTGAAAGCGCCGACCCGCCCGGAGAACATAAGCGCGAACAGCACCGGCCCCAGCTCCCGGATGGTGACGAAGCCCGCGCCCCAGCCCAGCTGGGAGCGCAAGCCGTAGCGTTCGACGAACACGAACGACTGAATGACGAGGATGACCCCCACGACAAAGGCCGTCGCGAGGATGATGGAGACCGAACGATATCCCATGGTCAAGAGGCTCTTGCGCAGCTCTGGGCGATCGAACCTCGGTGGAACGAGGCGCCGAAGGACCGCGACGAGGAGCAAGGCCGCGCCGCCCGTCTCCCGTGAGGCCTCCACGAAGACCCTCCCGACCCGCTCCACCGGGGTCATCACTGCCATCCGAGCACCTCGAACGGCAAGCGCGCGTCGTCCAAGAAACGGCGCACGCGGGGGGTGTCGTCCTGCCAAAACTGGTGGGGCGCCCCTTCGGCGGTGACGGCCCCGTCCCAAACCAGCGCCACCCGATCGGCGACCGACATGAGCCCCAACACATCTGAGGAGACGATGATCACGGTGTTTTTGGTCTGGTAGCGGATGCCGATGATCATGTCGAGGATCTTGCGGGAGGTTACAGGATCGAGTCCAGCGGTGGGATCATCGCAGATGAGGACGTCGGGGTCCGTCACACAGGCGCGGGCCACAGCCACCCGGCGTCGTTGCCCTCCTGAGAGGTGATTGGGCAGGCGATCCTCGAATCCGGCGAGGCCGACCATGGCGATCCTTTCGATGGCTCGCGCCCGCATCTGGCCGATGCGCATCCGGGTGAGCCTCTCGAGAGGGTACATGACGTTCTGGAGCACGGACAAATGCTCGAAGAGGGCGTCATTTTGAAACTGAATGCCGAACCGCGCCTGGACGCCTCGCAGGGCGGCGCGATCGATCGACATCAGGTCTGTCTGGTCGAAAAGCACCTTGCCGCTGTCGGGTCTAATCAGCCCGCACATGACCTTGACCGCGGTGGACTTGCCCGAACCGCCGGGTCCGATGATCCCGGTCAGCGACCCCTTTGGGACCTTCAACGACATCTTCGCCAGCGCCTCTATGCCGTCAAAGCTTCGGCTTACGTTCGCAAGTTCAATCATGGTCTCGCGCAAGGAGCGGCTCGGCGCCGCGAAATCCGCCCAAAAAATGTGCGGGCAATCATACGCTTTTTCGAACGAGATTACCAAGCTGCCCATTTTTTTCCGTTTTAGTCATTCACTTAAGAGAGTTCGCGCGCGAAACAAAGTGGATGAGCTTCAAAAATGGTCCACAATATGCAGTATGCCGTCTCCTAAAAGACAAACGGACAAGATTGCCGTCTTTCTTACGTTCACTCTTCTTTACGCTCTTGCGTCATTTGCGCTCAAACTAGTGATACACCTCGTCTACTCCGATTTCCGCGGGGACACTCTCTATCGAATAAGCGCCGTCGCCGGGATAGCGGCCGACCTGGGCATCGGTTGTCTCGTCGGGGCCCTGGCCGCTTCGTTCCCAGGGAGGCTCCAGACCTGGATCTTCGGCTCCGCGTTCTGTGGCGTCGTCCTTTTCGCGACCGGAGCCGGGGCCCACTACCACGCGGCTCACAATCGGCTGCCGGGCAGGTCCGTTTGGACCTCCATCGACGGCCGCTCGGCCTTTGTCGAGCATTTCGGGGCCGTCGCGCCGCTGTGGATGCTGGCGCTGGAGGTTGCCTTGTTCGCGGCGGCGGTCGGCATCTTGGCCCCGCGGATGGCCACGTCTCTCCATTATTTTTTGCGTCTCTCCCGGCGCCGCTCCTCGATCACTCTCCTGAGCACGTGCGCCGTGGCCGCCCTCGTCGCCACGATCACCGGCCTGAGTTTGGACGGCCAGCCGCGTTTCGCCATGACGCCGGCGATCGTCCATAGCTTCACACAGCCGTCCATCACTCCCAAGATCTCAAAGGCGCCCAAGGCGCCTCCCGAGCCAGAGCCCGTACCCGAGCCAGAGCCCACACCCGAGCCAAAACCGGTCGAAATCGAAGATCTTTCGGTGGAAGAGCTCGCGGCCATCGTGCAGCAAAGCCTGGCTCCCGAAAACATGTCCGGAGTCGAAGACAAAGAGCACCCCTACTGCCGCCTCCCCTCTTCGGAGCCCAAGACGGCCAAGGCGCCGCGGAACGTCATCGTGGTCGTCCTCGAGAAAGTGGGAGCTGACGCCGCGCTCGCCTCCGCGGGCGGCGAGCCGCTCATGCCGAACCTCGCGCGCATGGCCGAGGAAGGGATCTTCTTCGATCGGTTCTTTGCCTCGGGAAACCGCGTCGATCAGGGGCTCGTGGGGATGCTCTCGGGCATCCCCCCCTCGCCCATGGGCCGCCTGCTCGATCGGGTTCCAATACCGCGCCTCGAAGGCCTCCCGAAGACCCTCGAGGAATATGGGTTCGCGACGATTTTCGTCGGGGGGAGCGAGCTGTCAGCCCATCAGCAGCGCCACTACCTCAGGCAGGTCGGCTTCGAGCGAATCATCGAGCCCAACTTGACCCGCGATGTGCTCGCAGAGGACGGCTCACTGACGAACAAAAAGACCTTGGCCAACTTCAAGCGCGTCCTTCGCAACCACAACAAACGCGACAAACGGCCCTACTTCGCCTTGATACACCTCACCCAGACAGGTGCCCGCGTCGCCGGCCAACATGGCGTATCGAACAGCGAGGTGCCTGGAGCCTTGAAAGAGACAGATCGTGCTCTGGAAAACCTGCATGGCTGGTATTTAAAGAACGAACAACCCGGCGACACGGTGCTCATCGTCACTTCGAGTTACGCCGCCGACCTTTTTGGTACGAGACAGGCCGCAGAAGAGGAAAACGCGCCTTTGTTTCGGGTCCCCTTTTTGGTCCTGGGGCTCGGTGACGAAGAAAAACGAGAATTACCGAACCGTGTCAAAGATCGCATCGGCGGTCATCTCGACTTGCCCCAAACCGTCCTTGGCTTACTGGGCATCTCGGCCACCGGTTGTTACCAAGGGCGCGATCTCCTCTCCCGCGGTGAGTGGCCCGAGTCGCGCCGCGTGGTCTCGGTGGGCGGACCAGAAGCGCAGCGCGTCTACTTCCACGAAAAGGGTGGTGTTACATACGAAATAATCGGCGATGGAGCCGAAATCGTCACCTACAAAGCTCCCCACGAGGGCTCAGAAGATGGTTTTCCGAGCGAAAAACACGTCGAAAACATCCTCACACTGTATCGGGCCTTTTTTGCGCTCAACAGTCACATCGACCTCAAAGATGCCTACGCGCCTTCTTTGGACTCCCAGACCACACCTCTTTCCGCCATAAAAACGATCTCGGCCGCTGACAAACCTGTCGCCGTCTCCTGGATGGGCCGCACGTCGGGAGAGCCCTGTCCAAGCTGCGCTCCCGACGGCAGCATGCGAGCGGTCCTCAACGCGCAGAGGGCCGGATTCGGATGGGTGCTTCTGGAGCTCCAGCTCTCCAAAGACGAGGTGCCGGTCATCTCCCCGGAACAACATTTCCGTTTGAGAAGTGGAAAAGTCATCACCACCGACGCGTTCCCCTATCGCAAGCTCGAGGCGAGGACTCTGGGCGCCATAACACGCCTCAAAGAGATGCTGGACCGCTACCGCAACACCATGGATTTCGTCTTGAATCTCCCCGCGACGGGAGACGAAAAGCGAGATCTCACCTTGTCGAGCCAGACCCTGCGCATGCTGCGCAAACTCGCGCCGCGCCAGGACGTGATCTTGACGAGCGCCGACCTGCGCATGGCCACCTTGCTGGCTCACCACGGCCCGGTCTCGACGGCTTTTCAGATGCCCGAGGCCGAGGTCGAGCAGCGGTGGCTGGACTACGCTGTGCTCTCAGGGTTCGACTGGGTTCAGATCCACGCCGACTTTGTCGATCCGGAGTTCGTCCGCAAGTGCCACGACCTCGGCTTGAAGATCCTCGCCTACGGAATAGAAAAAAAGGCCTTGAACAGCCGCTTCGAAGAGGCCGTCCCCGATGCCATCCTCGTCGAGAAAACCCCCGGCTGGCTGAAAAAACGCCGCCGCCGATAGGGGCGGGGCCAATCACCGCCACGGATCCCCGGAGCTACGATCGATTGTCTAGGGCTGAGCCACCTGCGGGGCTATCGGCTCAGGGTTCTCGTACTCGGGTTTGAGCTTGGGCTCTTCCCGCCACATCGGCGTGTAGGTGAGATTCGCCATGACGCCGATAACATCGGCCGACGCGTCCTCGTAGCCCCACACGGGCAACCACGCCCTCAGGCCGACGGCGATTGAGCGTTTGCGAACGAAGACATCGAAGCCGGGCTCCAGCGCGATCATCCCCTGTCCGATCCTTCGCTCGGGGGTGGCGCGCCGGTCGAAGTCGCCGCCGTGGATATCGCGCCACGACTCCTGCGGAGAATAGATCATCCAAAAGTAGTGGATGTAGCTATAACCGCTCGCCACCTGGAGATACGGCACGAACCGCTCCCAGATGGGGAGCTGAAAACGAACGAACGCGCCGGCGTGGGCGGTGAGCTGGACAGCCTCGTACTTGTAATCATCCGGGTCGTGGTCGAACTGGTTCGTGGCTCCCGAGGCCGCGAACATCAGCTCGACGCCAAAGCCGAACCAGTCCGTCGGCAGGTACGCCGCGTCGAGCTTAAACGTCATGCCGATGTTCTGGGAGTAGCCCACGCGGCTATCGCACGCGCCGTCGCGATTTTCATCGATGCAGACCTTTGCCCGGTTGTCTCGCCAGTTGCGTATCGCCGGCCCGGTGGAGAACCCCAGCATCAAGCCGACCGGGCGACCGGGCGTCTCTGGAACGTAGTAAATGCGACTGCGGCAGTACCAGGTTTGATGACAGGTGCTCTCCTGGCAATCGACAAACCCGTTTCCATCGTTGTCTTTGTTGTCCCGGCACCTCAAACCGAGCTCCGGCCCTTCCTCGCAATAGACGCTCGACGCGCACGAGGGCTCGGCGCAGTCGGTCAGGCCGTCCCCGTCGTTGTCGATGCCATCACCGCACGCAAAGCCCTGCTCGGTCCTCGAGCTGAGCGCTGCGGGTTCTCGGCACCACCGCTCATTGGCGCACGAGTCATCTTCACAGTCGACGCTTCCGTCCCCGTCGTTGTCGACGCCGTCACTGCACAGCACGCCCGTCTCCTGCACGACCGGCTCAGCGTCCGACAGGGCGCACATGGCGTAGATCCGGCAGTCTTCGTCCGCGCAGTCCGCGGCGCCGTCGCCGTCATTGTCAACGCCATCTTTACACGCCTCAAAAGAGGTCTCCTGCCCGTCTTTGTCACCGGAAGCTGTGGGCGTGGCGGAGACGGACGGCTCCGCCGCCTGGGGAGCTGGGGCCTCCTCAGAGGCAGGGGCCTGCTTTTGAGCCTCCGGCGTCGTCGCTTCATTTTTTTGAGGCTCGGCCTGGGCCCAAAGACTCGATGCGACCAAAAGACTCCCCAAGACCAGCAGAGACGATAGTTGAGTTTGCATGTTTTTCAGCTCCTTCATCAGTCCAGATAATGTCGGCTCGTCTCCTGCCGGGCAACCCCTTAAAAAACGCAAACGAAAATGATCTCATTCGTGAGATTGCTCATACCAAAGGTCATTCGGCCCTTGAACCATCCGCAGCGCGGGTTTGGCCCGGTAAGGGCTGTGGTTGTCGCTCTTGGGAGCATCTGGAGACGTCACACCCTTGGGAGCTGTACCCTTGTGCACGAACTGGGTCGTCGGCGGGTACTTGTCAAGGGTTTCGAAACGGTAAGCCACCTTGTCCCGTTCGAGGATCTGGTAGCGACGCACCCAGTATCCCGGGATCCCGTTCTGCGTCACGAGCTCGACCCCCTCGGGGAGCTTCGGATCATCGACCACCTTTACGGGATACGGCGATGTCCTGACGATGCGCCTGAGCAGGGTCACGGTGTACGGCCTCTCGCGCCCTCTGATCTCGGCCCGCAACAGCCCGTCGTTCATGGCAAAGTGGACCACGATGGGAAAATCGAAAGGGTTTTCTATTTTCAAATCCAGGTTCGGATAGCTGACAGTCGCGTCGAGCCCGAGCTTGATGTAGGAGCTCGGCCTGGAGTGAGGCTGCCTCTCCCTGATGACCAGCCCGGCAAAAAACGAGGCGGCGTAGAGGGTGGAGGCCACCTGACACGTCCCGCCTCCCATCCCCTCGACGACCACGCCTCCCGCGATCACCGGCGCATATCTAAAACCTTTGGCTTCGCTGCGGTCACCCAAGGCGTCGTTGAAGCTGAAAACCTGCCCGGGCATGATGATCTCGCCATCCAGGCGGCTCGCCCCAAGTCGGAGGTTGTGGGTGCGATCGGCGTCCTTGCGCATCCGAGAGTAAGGCGTCTCGAAGAATCCGAGCACCCAAGTGGCGTCTATCTTTGCCAGCTGGGTCTTCGTGATGGGAGCTGCGACCTCTTCCACGACCATCTCGACGTCGTCTCGGCCATCTTGGAGGGCCCGGTCGAGCACGTCCAGAGTCGCGTAAACGTCCAGCCGACGCCCGTCGACATCGGGTACGACGGTGCCTTTTTTAAAATCGAACCGCGCGCTCTGCGGTCTGCGGTCGATGACCTCCTTGAGCTCGACGAGGGATTCGACCGCGCTTGATCGCTCGAGAGAAAGGGGGACGGGGATATGAACAGGTCGGCCTGAGTGGCCCTCTTCGTGGAGATATCGATTGAGCACGCTCGCCGGGCGAGCCAGCCCCTCGAGCACCCTTTTGAGCGACGGCAGATCGGCGGCCGCGCCCAGGTCGACCCACCTGGTCTGGTGCTCGAACCCCGGCCCTTGGAGCGTTGCCAGGCCGGTCAGCCTTTGGCGCAGGTGCCTGAACACCCCGGCCGAGAGCCCGGCGCCGGTCTCGACCTCCAGCTCCCCGACAAAGGCCGAAGTTATCGGCTCTGGCCGAGGCTTCCACGGCTCGACGAGGAGGACGCCGGTGAGCCCCCCCAAGACCGCGATGACCAAAAAGAACACCACCTCGAAAGCGAGATCCCCTCGAGGCCTCTCGGAGGATTCACGAGACGGCCAGGGTCTCGCGAACCACCTCAACATGTGCCGAACTTTTTGCATCACGATCAACCTGGATATCGAGCGAAGCCCCCCCTTGTCAAGCCGAGACGGTCGCTAAGGGTTCGCTCAAGAATAGACGACACAAACCAAGCGCAGGTGATCTTCACGGGTAGGCGGCGGTCACCACGGTGTGCAGGCCGCCGCGGACGGTGTAGTCGAGGACAACGGTCATCTTCTTGGGCCGAAATGCGGCCACGAGATCATCGAGGATCCGGTTGGCCGCGTGCTCTTGGACGATCCCCACGTTGCGGTACGACAGAAGGTAGTATTTAAGCGATTTCAGCTCGATGACCTGTTCGGTGGGGATGTAGCGGATCAGCAGCTTCCCGGTATCGGGCAGGCCCGTCCACGGGCAGACGGCGGTGAACTCCTCGGTATCTATCGCCACTTCGGTCTCGCTGCCCTGGTATTCATACGGAAAGCCGAGCAGCAGGTCCATGCGTATGGAGCCCTCGTCTTCCACGGGCAAGACGAGCTTGTTGTCGAGCTCTTTGTAGTGTCGCTCGAGGCTTTCCTTGTTTTCCTTGGCGTCATCCATGACGGTGTCGACCTCCCTTGCGGCGCGCGCCCTTCGATGGAGCGACAATCTAGGGAATGTGGGAATCATTGGCAAGGCTCATTGTGCCGCGACAGAATTAACAGAATTGTCGGATGACCGCCCGCGAAGCGCTCCTTACTTGGGCGGGTCGACCCGCGCGAGCTCATGCAACGTCAAAAAGGCCAACATGCACGAGACGGTCGCCTCTGTCCCTTGATTGTCGTTGAGCCCCCGGGCGGTCAGGCCGTCGTGACAGCCGGCGGTGCTAAAGTCGTAAAGCGGCTCGCTGCGGGCATTTGCCCCCAGAAACCAATCCACAGCGAGACGTATCGGCCTGAGCAGCGCCCGATCCCGGGTTCGCTCCAGCTGCGCACCGAGCGCCTCGATGAACGCGGACGCTGTGCTTGGATATTCGTCTCCATCACCCCGCCGGCTCGGGTGTTCGAACGCGCGTCCGTCTCCGGTCAGCTCCCGAGCCAGCGCCGCCGCTTTTTCAGTGGTCGCTACGTGCGTGCTTTCCCGGTCGCCGCGCAAACTGACATTGAGAGCCTGAACCACCACCGGCCAATCCGCCGATTCCCAACCCATGGGCCAATCGCCCTGCTCGACAGTACGTCGGCAGATAGCCGCATGTCTCTCGAGATAGCGCTTGACGTCAGAAGCCCCGGGAAACTTCAAGAGGTAGTCGCTGCACCCCAGCACAGCGTAAGCACTCCCCCGGGCCGAACGAAGCTCGTAATGTGGAACAAAACGCGCAAAGAGCTCGTTGGCCGCTCTCTGCACGAGCGGCGGCCCATGGCTCAGGGTGTATCCCAGCGACCAGATCATCTTGCCGACGCCGTCGTCCGACAACCTGCCCTCGACCTGCCTCGCGTAGGTCATCCGCTCGGCCATTTCGTTTTCGCTCTTGGCGCCAAGGTACTGCAAAAACCCAAGATATCTCTCGGCCAAGCGCCGAGCCGCGGCGCTCTTGTACACCCCGTGGAATTTCGTGACCGCGACCAGGGCCCCGGCAACGTCCTCGACCCAATATCCATGGCTCCAATCCGGGGTCGACCAGCGGGCATGCCTCGCGATCCCGGTGTCGTCGCTCATCCGTTCGATGTGTTCGAGCTTCAAAACGGGGAGCTCGGACGCCGACAACCCGCGATCGAGCGACGAATAATCTGAGCCGCCCACGGTCTTTGCGCCGCTCGTGCGCAGTTCATCGAACAATGTGAGGTAATCGTTCGCGACAGCCGGCCAGACCGAGCCGCGCATGTGCAGGTACGCCCTCTTCCTCATGGCATTGAACGCCACCTCGTCGTCGAACAGCGAGATGATCTCGCGGGCCAGCGATTTGGAGTCTTCGGGAGGGACGAGCCTGCCTCGGCCGTCACCGAGCAGCTCCTCGGCATGCCAGTATGGTGTCGACACGACCGCCTTGCCCGCTCCCATGGCGTAGGTGAGCACGCCGCTCGTTATCTGGTCCAAATTGAGATACGGCGTGACGAAGATGTCAGTGGCGCCGAGGTACTCGAGGAGCTCGTCGGTTTCGACAAAGCGCGGATGAAACAAGACGTGGTTCTCCACGCCCAGCTCCCGGGCCCGTCTCTGGAGACTCAAACGATAGGACTCGCCCTCTGCCCTCAACACCCCCGGATGGGTGGCCCCCAGGACGAGATAGGTCACGTTGGGGTATTTCTCGATCACGCGGGGCAGCGCGTCGACCACGTACTCGATACCTTTGTTGCGGCTCAACAGACCGAAGGTCGATAGGACGCGTCTGCCCTCGACTCCAAATTTATCCTTGAAATAGCTGGGATCGACAAATGGCATATCGTGGATTCCGTGGGGTATGAGCGCGATGCGCTCGTGCCCCACGCCGTAGACCTCCCGGAGTATCTGCAGCGCCTTCCGCGTCATGACGACGATCTTGTTGGCCCGCCCGAGGATCTCCTTGAAGACCTCCGCCTGCTCGGGCAGCGGCTCTCGCAGCACCGTGTGACAGGTCACCGCGACCGGGCGATGCAGCTCCCG
>JAABTR010000224.1 GCA_011389755.1 Deltaproteobacteria bacterium
AAGCTCTGCGGCATGCTCGTCTCCCTGCCCTACTTCGAACGAGAGGACTTTTTGCGACTTCCCATCGACCCGTCCACGCGGATCGTCTTCTTGACGCTCATCCCCGCCTACCACGAAGAGCTCGACCACAGGCAACATAAGGGGATGGAGGCCATCGAGGAGCGCCTCTTCGACAACGGGGTCACCCACGTGGTGGATCCGCAGCGCCCCAACTACATGCAGCTGGGCAAAAAGACCGACTCCATGGCCCGCCGCGCCAAGTGGTCTTTGTCCTAGAGCCCCCCCTTCTCCTCGTCACGTCAACCCAATCGCCGCCGCGACGCGCTCCAAGATGGTCCCAAGCCCGGCGATGAGCAGCGCCCCGCCGAGAGCCCAGCCAAAGCTGTCCACCTCGACCCGGTCGGTCAGAGCGTCCGTCAGCTTCAACAAAATCGCGTCCACGACCCAGCGGGTGATAAAAAAAAGCAGAAGCCCGATGCCCAGGGTCGCGATCCCGATGACCACGAAGAGGATCCACCCCAGGGCCCAGTTGAGCAGACCGAAGACCAGGGCTACGATAACCGCGTCCCAAAACCTTCTGATGCGAATTCCAGGCAAAATGGCCGCCGTCAGCCAGACCACGACCGAAAGAATGAGCCAAGAGATGAGTATCGACATTTTACATATCCGATCGTTAGTGTTCGCCATCCCCCGCCGGGGAACGTGAACCTCTCGGGGTAGAATACCCCACATTGGAGCCCCCGGATAAAAGGAATATTTTTGCCCGATTCGAGCCCGTGGTTATGATGCTTCAAACTAACCAGGAGTCTTACCATGCGCATCGCCTTTTTCGCTGTCGTCCTCACGTCGATTTTGGCCCACCTCACAGCGGCACAGCCCGCCCTGGCCGAGGAGGCCGAGGAGGTCGAGTCCGACGTCTTCGAGGACATCCAAGGGGTCACCAGGCAGCCGCCGCCCATGCTCGGCTTCAGCTTCGGCATCGCTTTTTCCTACCGGAGCGACAATCAGCGCTTGGTCTTTGATGACGGAAGTACCAACGAGACGTTCGAAGTCAACGAGTTCGGGATTATGCCCCGATTCTCCTTCGCCCCGGTGCCCGGCAAGTTGGCGGTGTTCGGCGACGTGCAGCTGGGGGTCTTGTGGGGAGACGCCGACTCCTCGTTCGTGATGGAGTCTTTCGCCTTCGGCGGGCAGTACACCTTCCTCAACGCGGCTCCCTTCGTGGCGGCCGCCGGCGTGGGGATGCGCTTCATCAGCCAGTCATATCAAGACTTCTTCAGCATGGATATCTTCCACATACGCCCGTACATCACCGGCGGCCCGCTGATCGACATGGGCGCGCTGATGCTGGGCATCATCCCCTACATTGGGCTCCCGCTGTACTTCGACACCGCAGGCGAAAACGACCCCGACTTCGTGGATGCCGACGTGCGCACCACCCCCGGCAGCCAGGGCGGCCCTAACCTCGTCTCCTACTCCCGGGTCAGCTCCGCGCTGCGGGCAACCACCTATGCAAACGCCGCCGGTGAGTACAACAAGAACGACCCGGCCCTGCCGCCCAACAGGCGACAGAACTACTTCCTCGATGAGTCCCCCGGCGGCATCGACTACGGCCTGCCCGTCATCTTGGACCTCCCCTTGGGGCTGTTCGGCATCCTGGAGGTGTTCGGCACCGCGTGGCTGTGGCCCGAGCGAGACAGCTGGAACTACGCCGGCCCGACGGTGGGCTGGGCTCCGGGGCTGTTCGCCGTGTCGCTCAGCTGGATCTTCGCCCTCGACCACAAAGACATCCAAGAGGACTGGACCTTCTCGGTGGGATTCGGGTTGATGTTCTAAGGCCCCCGATTGTTTCCCGCGCTCCCTGTGTTAAACTCCAGTTGCGAAGTGGACAATCACGTTAGGGAGTGCCCAGGCAGCGCCATGCAGCATTACGATCTCTGCGTCATAGGCAGCGGCCCCGGTGGCCAGAAGGCCGCCATCCAGGCCGCAAAGCTCGGACGCGACGTCTGCGTCATCGAACGCATGGATGTGGTCGGGGGGGTCGCCATCAACACCGGAACGATCCCCTCTAAAGCGCTGCGCGAGGCGGTGCTCGGCCTCGTCACCCAGGCACACCGTTTCCCACTGCGACCCCGAGGGCTGGAGAAGCCCGTGACCATCGAGACGCTCCTGCGCTCGTGCCGGCTCATCATCCAACAGGAGATCCTTATCGTCGAAGGCCACCTGGCCTCGAACGGGGTGGTCCTCAGGCACGGCGCGGCGAGCTTCGTCGATGAACACACCATCCGCATCAAGAGTCGACAGAACGACGAAACGATCACCGCCGACAAGGTGGTGATCGGCGTGGGGACCGTCCCCGCGAGGCCTGCCCACATCCCCTTCGACGGCACATACATCATCACCTCCGACGACATCCTCACCCTCGCTCGGCTGCCCCGCAGCACCATCGTCGTCGGCGGCGGGGTCATCGGCACCGAGTACGCGTCGATGTTCACGGCCCTGGGGATAAGGACCACGCTCATCGAGGGGCGCTCGCGGCTCCTCGACTTCATCGACGCCGAGATCGGAGAGGCGCTCCAGTACCAATTCAGGCAAGCCGGAGCGACGCTGCGCCTTGGCGAGAAGGTGGTGAGCATAGAAAAAACCACGTGCCCACACACGGGTAAGACCCTCGCCCAGGCCGACCTGGGCAGCGGCAAAAAGATACAGGCGGAATGTCTGCTCTACTGCGTGGGCCGGCAAGGAGCCATCGCGGAGCTGAACCTGGACGCGGTGGGCTTAGCGCCCGACGCCCGCGGCCGGATCGCGGTGGACGAGCGCTACCGCACCTCGCACCCCGACATCTACGCCATCGGCGATGTCATCGGCTTCCCGGCGCTCGCCTCCACCTCGATGGATCAGGGGCGCGTCGCCGCCTGCAACATCTACGGGGTGGAGGCCAAGTCGCTCCCCGAGCTCTTCCCCTTCGGCATCTACTCCATCCCCGAGATCTCCTTTATCGGAAAAAACGAAGAGCTGCTCACGAGAGAAGCGGTCCCCTTTGAGGCGGGCGTGGCCCACTACAAGGAGATCGCCCGAGGCCAGCTCGTCGGCGACGACGCCGGCAAGCTCAAGCTGCTCATCCACCAAAAGACCCACAAAATTCTCGGGGTGCACATCATCGGAACCGGCGCCACCGAGCTCATCCACCTCGGTCAGATGATGATGGCCTTCGGAGGCACCGCCGAGTATTTCATCGACGCCGTCTTCAACTACCCCACCTTTGCCGAGTGCTACAAAGTGGCCGCCCACAACGGCTTGAACAAGCTGCGGTCGCTATAAAGAAGAAAAGGTCGTCCCTGAGCGCGGTTTTTTTACTCAGCCCCTTGACGCACCCATTATCAGTAACAATCATTGATAGCGAAAAGGAGATGAGTGATGGCCGGCAGCGGGAAGTCACAGCGAAACACGAGGCAGCGCCAAACCATCTTGGAGGCGCTGCGCAGCGTGACCACGCACCCAACGGCCTCACAGATCTATGAGATGGTGCGCCAGAGCCTGCCCAACATAAGCCTGGGGACTGTGTATCGCAACCTGGATTTATTGTGGCGCCACGGCTCGGTGCGCAAGCTGGACATGGGGCACGAGCAGGCCCGGTTCGACGCCGACATGCGCCGGCACCATCACATCCGCTGCGTCGTGTGCAAGCGGGTCGACGACGCCTTTGAGCTGCCCAGCGAGCTCGAGATAAAAGACCTCGAGACTCTCGGCGGTTACCGCATCTTGGAGGTCAACCTCGACATCGTGGGGATCTGCGCCGCATGCCTTGCGCACGGCCACGCGAAAAATTTTATGGAACCAAAAGAGAATGAGAGGTAAAGACATGCCGACCCTCGTAACGCGACAAGCCCCCGAATTCAAAGCCCAAGCCGTGATGGCAGACAACTCCTTCAAAGAGCTCGAGCTGTCTGATTATCGAGGCAATTACGTCGTTTTGTTCTTCTACCCGCTGGATTTCACTTTTGTCTGCCCCACCGAGATCATAGCCTTCGACGCGGCCTACGAAAAATTCAAAGAGCGCGGGGCCGAGGTGATCTCCGTCTCCGTCGACTCCCACTTCACGCACCTGGCCTGGAAGAACACCCCCCGAGACAAGGGCGGTATCGGCAGCGTGCGGTTCCCGATGGTCGCCGACCTGTCCAAGAGCATCGCCCGAGAGTACGGCGTTCTGACCGAGGACCAGAGCGTCGCCTTGCGGGGGCTGTTCCTCATCGACAAAGAGGGCATCGTGCGGCACGCCGTCATCAATGACCTCAACCTCGGGCGCAACATCGACGAGGCGGTGCGCATGCTCGACGCTCTGCAGTTCACCGAGGAGCACGGCGAGGTCTGCCCGGCCGACTGGAACAAGGGCGAAGAAGCGATGAAACCCACGGCCGAGGGCGTGGCGCAGTATCTGGCGTCACACGCCCTCGAAAACTAAAAAGCATTTTTTGCTTCGGCAAAAAAGAACGCGATCGGGGCTGTTCGGTGGCCTTCATGTCGAGTACAAATAGTCCACCGTAATCGTCTCCGAAAAAAAAGAGCTATTGAAAACCGTTTCATGGATGCCAACTGCTAAGGAGGGGATGAGATGTTAAAACAACCGATTCAAAAGGCGCTCAACGAACAAATCCAGGCGGAACTCTATTCGTCGTACCTGTACTACGCGATGTCCGCGTACCTGGAGTCGAAGGGCCTTCCCGGCGCGGCGGGCTGGATGCGAGTTCAAGCGATGGAAGAGCTGACCCACGCCGACAAGCTCTTCAAGTACATCAACGACCGAGGCGGCCGGGTGCAGCTCGCTCAGATAGGCGCCCCCGGGGCCGAGTGGCCCTCCCCAGCGGCGGCCTTCGAAGCCGCCTACAACCACGAAGTGTCCATCACCGAGCGCATCAACAAGCTCGTCGACATCTCGAGAGAGCACAGCGACCACAACACGTACAACTTCCTGCAGTGGTTCGTGGCCGAGCAGGTCGAAGAAGAGGCCACGGCCAGCGAGGTCATCGACAAGTTCAGGCTCGCGGACACGGGAGGCGGCGGTGGAATGTTCATGCTAGATCGCGAGCTCGCGACCCGCGCTTTCGTCATGCCCACCTCCGAAAAAGGCTAAAGAGAAGCGAAGTATAGGTTTTCCAATATGAAAGACACATTCCGAGCGCTCAAGATCTCCGAAAACGTCTACTGGGTCGGCGCCATCGACTGGGGGCTTCGCAATTTCCACGGGTACTTGACGTCCCGCGGCTCGACCTACAACGCCTTTTTGATCCTGGCGGACAAGGTCACCCTCGTCGACACGGTCAAAGAGCCGTTCTTCGACGAGATGATGGCCCGGATCCGCTCCGTCATTGAGCCCGATCGCATCGACTACGTCATCTCGAACCACTCGGAGATGGACCACTCCGGGGCCTTGCCCAAAACCATCGCCGCGGTCAGGCCCGAGAAGGTCTTCGCCTCTTCGATGGGGATAAAGGCCCTTTCGTCCCACTTCCACTGGGATCAGGAGATCACCAAGCTCTCCACAGGCGACACGCTGGACCTTGGCGGCGCGAACCTACGCTTCATCGAAGCGCGGATGCTGCACTGGCCCGACAGCATGTTCACCTTCTATGACGAAGAGGGGATTTTATTCTCCAACGACGCGTTTGGAATGCATCTGGCGAGCAGCGAGCGTTTCGCCGATGAGCTCGACGAGACGGTGCTGCGGTACGAAGCCGCCAAGTACTACGCCAACATCCTCTTGCATCTGTCGCCCCTCATCGAACGGCTCATCGACAAGCTGCCCGGCTTCAACCTGAACCTGAAGATGATCGCCCCGGATCACGGCCCGCTGTGGCGGCAAGATCCCGAAACGATCATCGGGTGGTACTCCGAATGGGCGGCCCAAAAACCCACGAGCAAGGCCGTGGTCGTCTACGACACCATGTGGCAGAGCACCGCCAAGATGGCCCGGGCCGTGGCCGACGGGATCATCTCGAGAGGCGTGCAGGTCAAGCTCCTGCCCATGGAGGGCTCGCACCGCAGCGATGTGATCACGGAGGTCTTGGACGCCGGCGCGCTCGTGGTCGGCTCACCCACCATGAACAACCAGCTCTACCCCACCGTGGCCGATGTCCTGACCTACATCAAGGGCCTGAGGCCCCGGGGGCTCGTGGGCGCCGCGTTCGGCTCTTACGGCTGGAGCGGGGAAGCCGTGGGGCACATCGAAAACGCCTTGGCCGAGATGAAGGTGGAGCTGGCCTGTGAATCGGTCAAGGCGCTTTACGTCCCCGAAAACGATGTCCTGGCTCGCTGCGTGGAGCTTGGCGAAAAGGTGGCCTCGGCGCTAGGGGCCAAGCTGTAATTCACAATCCCGGGGGGCAGCGCGGGTTTGATCGCTGCGAAACGAAAAAAGGAGAAGAATCGAAAATGACCAAGTACGAATGCACAGCCTGTGGTTTCATCTACGATCCGGAAAAAGGGCACGAAGGGTCGGGCGTCGCTGCGGGGACCGCGTGGGAAGACGTCCCCGAGGACTGGGTTTGTCCTTTGTGCGGCGTCGGCAAGGATATGTTCGAGCCTGTATGAAAACCTTTTGATTTTCTGCGAGGCGTCGTGTCATCGTGCCGTCTCGCAGAGAATCCACAATTAAGGAGTCAGCAAATGGCGGAAAAGGTCACTGTCGACGCAATCTTGGACTTCGCTATCGAACAAGAGCAGCGGGCTGCCGACTGGTACACGGATATAGCCGGCAAGGCAAAATCCACCGGCATGAGAGACGTTTTTGTGCAGTTCGCCAAAGAGGAGCGGGGCCACAAGGCCAAGCTCATCGACGTAAAAACGGGTCGCGCCTTTTTGTCCTCGAGCGACCAGCACATTCCGGACCTCAAGATCACCGACTACGTCGTGGATGAAGAACCGACCGCGGACATCGACTACCAGGGCGCGCTGATCCTCGCCATGAAAAAAGAGAAGGCCGCGTTCCGCCTATACAACGACTTGGCATCGCGCACGGACAACGAGGAGATCAAGAGCATCTTGCTCGGCCTCGCCCAAGAGGAAGCCAAACACAAGCTGAGGTTCGAGCTCGACTACGACGAAAACGTGCTGACCGAAAACTAAAGGATTAATCCAATGCCCGACGATGCCACCAAAAAGATCGCCGAGGGAATCCTGCAAGCCATGCGCGCCGAGCACGAGGGGCAGTATTTCTACCTGATGGCCGCGCAGAGCACGCAAGATCCCAAGGGCAGAGAAATCTTCAAGCGCCTGGCCAAAGAAGAGCAGGATCACTTCGACTTCCTCAAAGCCCAGTATGAGAGCGTCTTGCGAACCGGGAAACCCGACGTGAACCTCAAGCTGGGTCCCAAGTCGGACCTGACCGGACCGAACCCTATCTTCTCGGACGCGCT